>NZ_AQXL01000059.1 GCF_000376225.1 Effusibacillus pohliae DSM 22757 | reverse complement strand
CACAGGCCTTTTCCATATTTTTTAAAAACCCGATATTGTCGGGTTATTTGGCATGCCCATTTTTTGAAAATGGCTTTCAAGGTTAACAAAATAGGCGATTTTTGACCCATTCACCCCTTGTCCAGACTCGGATTCATCTCTCTAATTCCGAGCTACTATATTGTCGTTACGATACGGATCATGATACGACAATCATCCGAAGAATCCTCCGACATTGAACATGACAAAAAACCGCTCACTCGCCGCCAAATAGCGTGAGCGGTAACAACTTCGGCAGTCAGCTCAAACTGTTTCACTGTCTTCCCATTTTCCTGTATAGTCTTTGGTTGAATGATCGTTGCAACATCGGACGAAGGAGAAGAGAGAAAATAATAGATGCCTCCGGACATCGCCAGAATTCCTGCAAGACCTCCAATCATGAGCTTCGTTCGTTTATGCATTTTGCATGACCTCCATGTTGTGATCTGCTATCAGTGTAGAACAGAATTATGGAGATTCAATGGAGGTTCATACAATGTTCACATGATCGGTCGGTGGATGCAAGACAACATAACCCGAAATCTCGCAACATATGATTCTAGCAAACGAAGAACTTGCCGATAGTGCCTGCTCCAAACCCCAGCGCAACAAAGATGATGGAAAGTTTTTGTGAAGATGCCGGAAAATCCGAAAATCGACAAGAGGGTGCTTTATTTTTCGTTTCTTCATTAAAACTACACATTTTTGTTTTATCTTGTTTCCTAGGGAGGGAGCGGTTATATGGAAGAGAGGGACTGGTTTGCTACAGTCATGAAAGTCTTAGCAGCTGCCTTTGTCATCTTAATTGGCTTTATTTTTTACATGATATTTGCAGGTAATGGAATGCACAATATGAACAATATGTAGGGAGGAAGATCGATTATGAAAAAAGGCATCTCCGTATTCTTAGCAACAATTCTGGCTGCGGGACTGCTTGCGGGATGTTCGAGCAGCAAAGACCAACAAATGAACGACAAGAACATGCCGGGCATGGATCACAGCAAGATGCAAAACGGCAACAAATAACAGGACTTACAGCCCACGCAATCGTGTGGGCTTTTACGTACGCATGTTGGGGGGCTCAATATGAACTGGACCGATTTTTATTTCTGGTACTCTCAATTTGCAAACTCCCTCATGGAGCCCATCTACCAATTATCCAGAGGAATCAATATGCCCGTTCTTGCGGCCTTGTTGTTGGGATTGGCAGGCGCCACCGCCCCGTGCCAAATATCAACCAACATCGGAGCATTCGGATATGTGGCTCGCTATGCGGGAGACGGAAATGCTACGTTCAACCAGGCGATCAGTTTTGTAGCAGGCAAGATTGTGGCGTATTCTCTGATCGGGGCGAGCGTGATCTTCTTGGGAACCCGGATGGACGTTATCTCACAAAATCTCATACCCGTCATCACGGTGATTCGAAAAGGAATGGGTCCGATTTTTATTCTGAGCGGTTTGATCATGCTGGGCGTCTTTCGGTTCAGAAAAACGGTGGGGGAAAGACTCAAGGACAGGTTGCTGAAAATTGTACCAAAACAGGGAATTTGGGGAGCTTTTTTATTGGGGGTTGTATTTTCACTTGCTTTTTGTCCGACTCTTTTTCTGCTCTTCTTCGGCATGCTGGTTCCGCTTGGCATCCGGTCGACGGGCGGAGTATTCTTTCCAGCCGTATTTGCGGTGGGCACGACATCTCCTCTCCTCTTTTTGGTGTATGCATTGACATTAGGGAGCGATGCCCTGAAGAAAAAGTTCGTGAAACATGCAGGCAAAATAAACCGCGTGGTGACCAGGGCAGTTGCTATCGTTTTCATTTTGCTGGGAATCAATGATACATTGCTGTACTGGAATCTGTAAGGGGGCAAGAACCGATGGAGCAGAAGAAATCAATCCGATGGTATGCGGGAATCCTTTTTATTGGCATGCTGGTACTGGCTGTGGTTGCCGGAATGGAAAATTCACCCCGAATCGACAAGCAGACGGCCTCCTCCGCCAATTCGCCAGGCGGAAAACAGACAGCGGACGTCGCCTCTTTGCCGCGGCCGGGGTACATGGCGCCCGATTTTACCTTGCAGGATCTGAACGGGAACCAGGTGAAACTAAGCGATCTGAAAGGAAAAAAGGTGCTGCTCAACTTTTGGGCGTCCTGGTGTCCTCCGTGCAAAGCCGAGACGCCCGATTTGGTGGAGATGAGTGAAAAATACAAAGATCAGGTGGCGTTCTACGGTGTCAACCTGACTGTAACAGACGTTGAGGAAGGGGTAAAACAATTTGCTGCGGATTACAGGATTCGCTATCCGATCCTAATGGATCGTGACGGCCGTGTGGCCAACCTCTACCAGGCGAACGCAATTCCGATGACTGTCACAATTGACAGGAACGGATTCATCGTCGACCGCCGGGACGGTCAATTGTCAAAATCGGCGATGGAAAATATGATCAAAAAACTTCTGGAGAGATAAACATGGCGCTCTTGGGGACTTATGTGAAATTAGGATTGTGGACGATATCCTCCTCATGGATTGGAATGTTTGTCGGGGTTGGACTGGCCCTGTGGCTGATCAAACGGGAAGCAAACCGTGCAGGATGGGATGGTCTGAAAGTGAGAGACCTGGTATTTGACAGCGTCTTTTACGGGATTCTGGCCGCCCTTTTGTCGCCGCTGCTCTTGATGCCTCGTGAGGTATTGGACCGTCCGTTTCAGATCCTTTTGGGCGGTTTGATTCCGTACGCGTCCTGGATTGGATGGGGAACCGGGATGGGATATTTCCTGTATAAATTCCGGAAACATCCGATTCCCCTTTTGACGTTCCTGGATGTTTTGGTACCGGCGGTGCTTGCCGGATGGGCTGCTTATTCGATACTTGTTGCCGACTATGGAACAAGAACGGAACTTTTTTGGGGAGTTGCACTCGCGGATGGTACGTATCATCCTGTCAATGTCTATAGGGCTGTGCTTTTTGCGATCAGCGGATGGTTCATCATCCAAAAAGTCCCCTTGCGACTTGCGGGAACCAGAGGAGCGCTTGGTCTTATGATGTTGGGAACAGGCGGGCTGTTGATCTCGCTGGTCGATTACAATCCGATTCTCTGGTTGTTTTTGACACCAATCCAATGGGGATTACTGTTGTGTGGGACCATGGGCGCCATTCTGTTGACAAAAGCAGATTTTTTTGGAACATCGCTGCATATGAAAGAAAACACCGGCGGGGTGAAATCGGTTGAGACGTATCCTGATCATTGAGGACGAGCAAAAAATTGCGGAAGTCGTGCGATCCTACCTGGAAAGAGAAGGATACAACGTCGACATTGTGGATAACGGTGAAGAAGGGATTCGACTGCATGAAAAACGGCCTTACGATCTGATTTTGCTGGATCTTATGCTGCCAGGCATGTCGGGCGAAGAAACATGCAGACGAATTCGGGCTTCATCACGAGTCAGTATCATCATGCTAACGGCGAAGTCAGCGGAAGAAAACAAAATTGAGGGGTTGCAGCTTGGGGCGGACGACTACATCACAAAACCGTTTTCACCAAAAGAACTGGTGGCAAGGGTGGCGGCGGTTTTGCGTCGGTCTTCAGAAGGAGAATTGCTCGCAGAACAATTGTATTTGCCTGACGGCCTTGTGTTGGACAGGGGGAACCGGGAAGTCCGCAGGGGGGAAGAAAAGATCAGATTAACGCCCACCGAGTTCAAGATTTTATACACATTGGCGCAAAATCCCCAACGTTCTTTTCGTCGGGCGGAACTGATTGAAAAAGTGTTTGGCTACGATTTTGAAGGCGACGAACGAGTAATCGATACCCATGTGAAGAACTTGCGGCGAAAAATCGAATCCGATCCCAAAAACCCGAAGGTGGTGTTGGCCGTATATGGAGTGGGGTATCGACTGGGAGGCACAACGGTCTGAACAAGAGATATGCACGTGGATTTGCACAGCAGATTGAGGAGGGTGAACATGCGGGGCGTGGGAGCCCGTCTGTGGGAAGTGTTGTTCTTCAATCCTGGCTATTATCTCCAGAATCCCGTTGATATCATTGCGGTCTGGAAAGGCGGCGAGTGCTTGATTTTTTAACCCGGTGCCCAATCTTGAAAGCATCTGTTGCCGTGATTTTTACATTTGCCATATTCAGAAACGCCGGCCGGCAATCAGCGATTTAGCCGGCTGAGCGGTAAATCGAATCATTTTGAGTGGATCATCGGGAAAGGATGTGAGCCATATGAAACGACAACACAATAGCAAACTGGTTCAGAAGACGGCGCTTGTATTTTCCTGGTTGTCTTGTCTCGCCTGACTGGCGCCTGTACTCATTTTGCCGCTCGGTCTGAGCGGTGTCGCATTTGCAACCAGTGCATTTTTCTTTAAATATCAATACCTGTTTCTCGGGCTGGCGATCGGTTCACTCGGATTGGCTTATTTCATGGCATGGAAATCAAAATCGTGGAAAACGAGATCTGGTCTTGTGACATTAGGTTTGTCGACAACCATGACCATTTTTTCGGTAGCTTATCTTTTGTATGCGAACTATGGACTCTGAGTATCCGGAATGAGATTTTCGCTCGGGAAGGAGGATTCGGATGAAACGGTGGCTGACACTATTTGCACTGGTGTTGATTCTCATCTCTGCTGCTGTGTTCGTATGGAATCAATTTGTCGGTTCCCGCAGTGGGAACGCAGATTCCAACAAAGAATATTCGGTGATGACCTCAACACAATTGATTTACTTGTTAAATAACAAGCAGGATCTGCAAATCATCGATCTGCGAGAACCCTTCCTTTTCAAGGATGGCCATATCCCCGGAGCCGTGAATATTCCATTTGACGAGTTCCAAAACCGAATGAACGAAATCTCACCCGCCAAGCCAGTGGTATTCGTTTGCCATACTGGTCCTATGGGGGATGTTACCAGTAAAATACTGGTTGAACAAGGATTCAAAAACGTTTCGAATTTAAAAGGCGGTATGGCGGCCTGGGACGGTCCCGTAACAAAGTGAGTGAATAAAAACTGCTTACGAGCGAAAAAACCTGGTTGATCAAACTTTCATACAAATTGTGGATATAATAATAGCGCAAGACCGCTGAACACAATTGTTGTATTCCAGCTCCGTTCGGTCATATTTCGACATCTTGTTGCAATCTGCCCTGGATCGGATCGAGGGTTCTTTCGTTTCGGGAGGCGTGGTTCATTTGATCTTCAAATGGAAAGGAAGAGAATAAGATGATGCACATGATGGGATGGAGCATGATTTTCACGATGATTGTGGGTGTTTTGATTATCGGTTTGGTGATTTACGCGTTTTTTTCTTTGATTGCGAAACCATTTGTTAACAAGGAAGATTCCGCCCTTCGGATTTTGCAGGAACGTTTCGCACGGGGAGAAATCAGCGAAGACGAATATGAGCGGAGAAGAGCGGTTTTGAGGAGAAAGTGACTTCTCTAACAGGGGGGGTACGGAGTTTGAGTAAATGGTTTTCCAGATGGTATGACAAATTGATGGAACCTTTGGAACGAAGAGGGTTTCGTGACATTCGAAAGAACCTGATCGGTCAGGCAGAGGGAAGGGTGTAGCCGCTCACGCTATTTGGCGGTGAATTTCTCACCGCCATTGTCGTGAGCGCTCTACCGTCAATCCGCCAGCCGAGTGAGCGCTGTGTCGACAGTCATCGCAGGCACGAGAAAGCAGCCGGTTAACCGACTGCTCCCCGTTGCCGATCCAGGTCCGTCAGTACCCGCTGGATGTGGCTGTCTTCCACCACGTCGCTACCCTTGGCTGCCGCAGCGTACAGGGCCTGCAGGCAGATTTGGTTCACGACTCGGGGGATCCCTCGGCTGGCTGCATAGACCAGATGTAAGGCGCTGTCCGCAAACAGCG
>NZ_AQXL01000058.1 GCF_000376225.1 Effusibacillus pohliae DSM 22757 | reverse complement strand
TCTCCACGGGAAGTTCTTCGATCATGGTCTCCCGCTGCCCGCGCTGTTTCTTGCGCCGGATGGTCACGGTCTCCAGGGTTGGCTCTTCCTGGGCAGGGTTGGCCTCTACTTCCGCTTCGTTAAACAGCTGCAATTGATCCGAATTCGTTCGCTCGCTGGAGGCGCCGAATTTCTTCTGTTGGCTAAGGCGAAACTGCTCTTCGTACCATTTCAATTTGGCGGACAGTTCGGCGATTTGCTGCTCCAGTTTGAGGCAGCGATCCTGCCAATCTTCGATTGTAAGGGGCGTCTGTTCGATTGTTTTCTCCATACTTTCTACATTCCACAACCGGGCAAAGAACCCTTTGCCCGGTTGTCCAAAAATGTGGCGATTCCGTGAACATGTTCAAATCACGGTACGGGCCGTTACCTCCGGATGCGCCTGCTGTTGTTGAAGGGACAATCCATCGAGCAGCCAGCGCAGCTGGCGTCGGGTAATGCGGAGCGGCGCAGCACTCGCATCGGTGGGCCATTGGAATTTGCCACGCTCCAACCTGCGGTAATAGAGCCAGAATCCGTTATGCTCCCAGTACAAGATTTTCAGTTTATCCCGCTGCCGATTGCAAAACACAAACAGGGCAGGCGAAAACGGATCGAGATCAAACCCCTCCCGGACGAGAACCGCGAGCCCGTCAATGGATTTCCGCATATCCGTGCTGCCGCAGGCCAGATACACCCGATCCACCTGAATCTCGCTCAGCATAGAGACCTCAGCGTCCTCACGACATCGGCAAACAGAGCGGGATCGAAGCCGGGCCTGACTTCGATGGTTGCCGAACCGACTTTGACAAGCAAGGACGAGGGTCCGGAAGTTCCATCGGAAGACGTTTCATCCACATGGACAGGAATCCACCGCAGCCGGGAGCTTTCCGGATGTTGTTCCGTCTTTTTTAATTTTCGCAACCAATACCAGAGCTGGCGTGGCGTAACCCCATGACGTTCACACCAGGTGGCCACACGCTCTCCACTGGCCCGATAGTCTTTGATCCGGGTAGACCATAATTCTCGAAGTTCCGTTTGAGTCATAAAAAAATCCTCCCCATATCATTCTGAGGAAGATTATCTCATGGGAAATTTCGGCTTCCTAGGTGTGCAGGATTTGACGCTTACCGACTTACGATCAAACAGAAAGCTATACGCTACGCCGTGCGGCCGATCGGTATGTAAACGGCCTGCCGGGGCCGGGCACACGTCATAATTCAATCTTGTTACTTGCGCGTCTTGCGAATCATAACGGACTCACGAACGCGCAGGCTATCGAGATGATTACCGAATGGATGGCTTGGCAGCCTAAACATTTTTATACTTCGACGTGGGAAGAATGCTTGCAAGACATTCACGAAAGCGTCGAGTACGTTTACCGCAAAAATTTGACGCTACAAGTTGAGCCGCGCGACTTAACAGTTTCATTCGCTGAAATCGACGCGATTATCCGTCAATGTCCGCAGAAGAATCAAAAGGCGCTCGCCTATGCGCTGCTGATTCATAGTAAGCGATGGGCAGGCGAGAACGGCGTTTTCTATATGATATATGTGCAAATGAAGGAAGCTACCGGAATGGACGAAGTAACGGTATGGCGGCAATTGAAAAATCTTGAAGCATTGGGCGTTATCGAGATTGTGGCACGCAACCAATCCAGAAAGGGTACGCATCTAAAGCGGCCCAACTATTACCGAATGACACTAAAAGTTGAGGACGTGGGGGGCGACAAACTTTTCTCGCTTGAAGAGGGCCGCGACCTCTCGGAATGCTTAAAATACTTTTACGATGAAAAGCAATTGAAACAGCTTATTCCTCGTAGACAGTATGACGCATTAGTCGCTTAGTAAACACAATAATCAAACCTATTATATTTCAAAACGTACAAGATTGGTTGTGCGCCATCTGTGAGACTCGGGTGGCGCTTTTTTATTTGGCGTGGTGGAGGGGGTGTTGGCGATGAATGAGCTTTGGCGGCTGAACGCGAATGAGTTGGCCGCTTATACCGAGGATCACGAACTGATGCGGCGCATTCGCCGTTCGTATCCCGATTTCAGGATTCTGGCCGAGTATTACCGGAGCGGGCGCCTGTTTGCGGTCGTGTACGTAATTCCGAACGAAAAGAAACGGGCGGCCCGAAGGCTTTTCGCGAATGGTACGAAATCGGCGAAAATCGCCGTTTAGAGGGGCTTTTGATCGTGGAGGGATATAATCCTATTACCTGCGATTTTGAAACGCTCTACGGGGCGAAAATGCCCAAAATCATGCAAGATATGCACAGTTTTTGAGGGGGTATTATGCCATGTTTATCATCATTCGGCAACGAATGTTTGTCTACAAAGCGGGCATCTGGGGCGCAGAGGTTGCGCTGGTGAACGGGAGCACAGGCAAGACCATTAAGACGCTGAACCAGCAATATCCGCGCAAGTCGCTGAAAAACGCCATGCGTGCGTCGCTGAAAGACGCGCTGGAAGTTGCACGCGAGAAGGGCGGCACCGAGTTTGCGTATGACACAAACTATTGGGAAGGGGCCAGATATGCTGCCTACCAAAATGGCGTTCCGTTACTTGGCGAGGACGGTGATTTGTTGACGCCGACATCGGAACTTGGCTATTTCGAGGAGTATGAAGAACTTGAGGATGGTGAGGAGGGCGTAGCCTGATGTTCGGGTACGAAACGATTAATCTGGAGCACGCGGTCGCAGGAATGGCGCTAGACCGATCGTTGGCGACAGGATTACCGTTTGACGAGGCGGTCCGTGAGATTATTCAAGAGTTGAAGGGGGAATTCGATTGACGAATCGCGAGAGACAACTTGTGGGGCTGCTAATCGACGTGTTAAAAAGCGTGTCCGACAAGCAGCACGAAATTGATAAGCTCTTCGGAACGGAAAACTCTGATATGGGGTTAAATGTAGGAGATGTTTTCGACCGAATGTATGACATTTGCGGCGTACCGAGATCGGGAAGCCGGTTTAGCCGCGACTACATTTGGGATATGGAAATGGAATTTCTGATGGACGGCACGACGACAAAAGAAGAGTTGATTCGGGAGCTTGAAATCTATACTCGTGCGGAACATGGAGGGGAGAACTAATGGATGAGATCAAAAATCCGCTTCAGAAAGATTTAAAGACACTCGTAGAATTGTCGCAAGCATTTTATAACATCACACTCAGCTATGAACAAAAGAAACCGGTGGCCAATTCTAAGCGATTCTGGCGTGACTTTAGGAAGAACATCGAATTGCACCTCGGGCAGTTAGTACATCTTCTGAATCGCTCAGTATCTGTTCATTACCATACGGAATTTGGCTTACTGTATGGCGCATTGTTTGACAGGGTTATCCTCACCAAGAAAATGGGATGGGCTTTGTTATTGGAGGTTGCGAAGACAAGGAATGGCCAACTTTTCGACGAAGCCGATCGACTTCATGATGAATGTGAGCGATTAGCTGAACTTGTCAAACTGACGCTTGAATCAATTGCACAGAAATTGGAAGAAGGTCCCACTCAAAACGAGTCGGGGCCTTCTGCATTGGTTGGAGGTGAGATAAAGGATGGCGGAACGAGAGGCACGACTTAACCTAGTAATTTCGGCGCAGAATCAAGCGGCCAGTGTTTTTAGCAGCCTTTCAGAAGTAATGAAATCATTTCGACAGACGGCGGAATCTGCGGCGCGGGCCATTAGTTCGTCTTTTGAAGCAATTTCGAAATCGTCCAAATCAATGGATGACGTGTCCAAAGTGGTTAGTGATGACGAGCGTTCTCTACAAAGTTTATCGAAGGTTTCAGACGAGAGTGCAAAAGGAATTGAAGCATCCTTTCGATCAATGGAGACAGCGATTTCCGCAGTTGTCTTAGCCGTTCGCAATCAGACAGCAGAGATCGGTAGGGCGTTTGAAAGCATGGCTAAGAATGCGGAGACGAACGTCGGTAACGTAAAGAAAAGCGTTGACAGTCTTGGTGGGCTTGTTTCGCTTCAGCTGCTCGGACAATCAATGCAGCATGTAGGCGAAAGCGGCGAGCATCTTTTCAAATATGCAATCGAACAGGGTGCCGACTTTGAAGCGGCCATGAAAAGCATACAAACGGTTATCGCAACAAACATCGAAAAGAACGAGTCATGGAACGACAAGATTCGTGATGCGGCCGGATTGACGCAACAACTGCAGGATCTCGCGCTGAGTTTAGGGAGCCGGGGCGCGCATTCTGCGAATGAAATTGCGGCTGCGATGGACGCTATGTTGCGTTCAGGTGTTGATGGGGAGGCGATTCTTAACGGCGCCGCCGAAGCAGCGCAAAACGTGGCAATCGTTACTCATGACAAGTTAGAAGAGAGCGCGAATCTGATTACTGAAATTTATCATCAGTTCAGGGAGCAATTCAACGAGAACGGCAAAAGCGTTCAAGAAAACATGAAAGAAACTGGCAACGTTATCGCTGGAACATTGTTGAGTGCAAGAATCAATTCGAATGATCTGATCACGACGTTAAAGTATGTAGGGCCTGTAGCATCGCAATTGGGCTCAAGTTTGGCTGATGCCGCAGCAGCATCGGCTTTGCTAGCGCAGAACGGTATTAAGGGCAGTTCGGCTGGAACAGCATTGAGACGCGCTTTGACTAATTTACTCGAACCTACTAAGCAAGGCGCGAAGGCGATGGAGGAGCTTGGAATAATACAAAACGGTCACAATACGTTGATCGATCAATCGACTGGTAATCTCAAAAATCTTACCGAGATACAAAAGATTCTCCACAGTCGCTTAGAAGGACTTACCGAAGCGCAGAAAGCCAAATATATTCACGATATCTTCGGTCAGTATGCTTTAGCTGGAACTCTTGTCCTTGCCAATGAAAATTCCGAGGCGTTCCAACGACTGAAGGAAAAAATTGAGGGTGTTAGTGCGCAGAAGGCCGCCGCTGCGATGTTGGATACATTTAAGGGGCATATGTCTCAGTTGGCAGCGCATGTTCAGACAGCGGCTAAAGAGTTCGGAATGTCATTCATCCCAGTATTGGAAAAGTTAATTCCTATAGGGCATAGTATGTTGAACTGGCTCCAAAGTCTAACAGAGGAACAAAAGAAATGGCTAATGGGAACACTTGCTGTAGGCTCCGGTCTGGTTTTTCTAGGAGGAGCTTTCGCAGGTTTGGCCGCGTGGCTTAGATTCGCAAAAGAGGGCTTTGAAGCGTTTGGAAAATTATTTCTCAACATCGGGCGAGGCTTACTATCATTAGGCGTAGTTTTCACTCGTTTTGTCTCAATCATGGTTACGGGGTTAAGAGCCCTCGCAATAGCACTCCTCGAAAACCCCATAACCGCCGTTATTGTCGCAGCTGTCGCTGTCGTTGCGTGGGGCGCCTACGAAATATACAAACACTGGGACACAATCAAAGCGGCGTTTATCGAGGCTGGCGAAAAGATCGTAGAAGGCTGGAATGATACGAAACAGAAGTTGAGCGAAACGTGGACATCTATAAAAGTCTATGCCGAAACATCGTGGAACGCGATAAAAGCGTTTTTTACCCAAACGATTCCGAAACTGATCGTTGATGTCGGAAACTGGTGTAGCCGCTCACGCTATTTGGCGGTGAATTTCTCACCGCCATTGTCGTGAGCGCTCTACCGTCAATCCGCCAGCCGAGTGAGCGCTGTGTCGACAGTCATCGCAGGCACGAGAAAGCAGCCGGTTAACCGACTGCTCCCCGTTGCCGATCCAGGTCCGTCAGTACCCGCTGGATGTGGCTGTCTTCCACCACGTC
>NZ_AQXL01000057.1 GCF_000376225.1 Effusibacillus pohliae DSM 22757 | reverse complement strand
CACCCCATTGGTGAATATCGCAAAATGAAATTATCTTTCACTATCTTCATTTTACTACGAATATCTCATGATTGTAATTAAGGACATGCTAGAATTTCACGGATTCAGGTAAGGTATCCTTGTCCATACTGAAGTCCTTTCAATGGATTTGGACAGGATCTACCTGTACGTTCCATTGTAAAGGATTTTTTTGTTATATCTACGCAAGGGAAAGATACCGAAATAGTCTGTCAAAATTTATGCTACGCTAGTGCAGCGATACTCTATTTTCTCATCAAAGTGCAGACAGTTCAATCCTGCTAAGGGGTATTGAAGAGGTGGCATTATCACCCTTTTTCAACACACTTTTACTAATCCCCATTTTTAATACCAGATAATTTGCGAAAAACATTCCGAATTCCAAGTGTGATTAGATACCAAAGCCCCGCACCAAAAGATAGCAATGTGTAGTCAGCAACTTCACCGGGCGAATGAGAAAATAACAAGGCAACAACAAAGTAAGTAAGAGCGCCGATTAATTGAACATATAGAGGAGTTATCCGAGGTTTTACCAAGCGTGGAATTTTTTCGTTTTTTAAACGGACCCACCACATAATAAACAAAAGGACAACTGACATAATAGATAATACTTGTTTAATCATACCTAATCACCCAGAGATGAACTATGATGGAAATTATATGAGTTACCTCTAAAACGGATGCCAGAAATTCTGTGTCTGACTCAATATCCATGAAGTTTTACCATTAGTGACACTTTTATATACCCAGATCGTTCTGATTGTCCACCATGTAAGCAACAGTAGACTATATGATAAAACCGATAAAACATCAGTGTGATACCAAACAAACGCTGGAATCACTAAAAACCAAATGAATAGTTTCAGATACATCCCCCTTGAATATGGGGAGATAAAGGTGAGAAAAGAGTAAATGAAATAGACAACTGCAGCGGTTATCATAACCCAAGATGTATGTGTTGCAATTCCATAGATACTAAATATAAAAAATATGCACAATAATAATGTGAAGAACACAAAATTCACCCTCGAATAGTATTTACTAGAAATTTAGCGTTTATTAAATATTCAAGTTGCCGGATGCCCTTGATACGCTTTTCGCATAGCATTGTTCACCAGAAACTTCTTCTGCTTGCCGTCTTTTCTTTCTCTGATTTCATCTTCAAAGCAACGATGTCAGAAACCCGAAGAACAAAATTCCAAATGTTATTACAAGTCAGATTGTTCAAGTAATCATGATTGTTTAAGTGATCATATAGTAAGTTTCATTGGTAGGTCAAATCGGGAAACCGCTACGTAGATTGGACACAACTCTCGATTTTGGTCGAAATCTCACACTTTCGCCATTTTCCTCGGTATTAAACCTGTTTCCTGATGTCTCTTGCCAAATTCAAGCGGAGATAGATAGTGAGGCTAGAATGCAATCGGCGCTTCTTGTAAAATCGAAAATATTCGTCCACCGTCCCATATGCTTTAGCATAACTTACAAATTTTTGTACTGTCAACCATCCTCGAGTACCCGGTGAAACGCCTCAATGTGTGCATTCAGGTTGGGCGTCTTGGGTTGGATATGTTCATGCTCAATCCCCAGGTTTTCGCATGTGGACTCGAACAGCATGCTCACAAACTGCGGCCCGTTATCTGACCGGATATTCGGCATGCCTCCTGTACACAGCAGTTTGCGTCACCACAGAGCGGCCTGAAACACCTGTACTACATCCGCCGCCTCGCATCGAAGGCCAAAGTGGCTTCCGACAATCTGACGATCGAAATACGTCGATGTACGACAGTACGTAGAAAAATCTGTCTTCACCGCTGATGTACCCGTACTTAGTGTCTCCTGAAAAAATCGATTTTTGAGGGAAGGCTATCCTACCCGAGTTGTCTCACGTTGTTCACTGGTTCCGATTTCCTAATCAATCCTTATTTTGCTTTTTCACTCAGCATCCGTTCCGCTCTCAGGAGGTTGTGTGCTAGTATGCCGAAGCCGACCAAGCATTTTGTGCCGACAAGGCCCCTATACCTGCAGCGTCCTAATCCCTACTTTCGCTTCAACAGGCTGATCTTTGCCTCTCCGGCGGCACGGTAGCGCTGCAAGTCTTGAAACCATAACTGTTGTTCATATTCGGTACGCTCTTGGCTTTTCTTGCCCTTGCGAGGAATGCTGATTCGCTCGACTCCCCGTCCCATCAGTTCTGTTTCATTCTTCTTTCGATCCATTGCCACGGCATTCGGGGCCCGGCCAAATCGTTTGATATGTTCGTCTTCCGCTACCTGAATCACGTCTTGGGTGATAGCATTCACTTCTCCCCAGGACTCACGGGTACGTCGGCGGAGTACCTTGCCAATGGACAGGATCTTTTCTTTGATCTCTCGGGTGCGATCTACAAAGCCTCGGTTGCATGGGAAGCGACTGTACGAATCTTCTGTACCAGACGGGTGATCACCCGAACCCCATCCTGTAAAAGGGTGGCATCGGTCGGATGGTGAATGTCGGATTCCACGACTGCCGTATCCGTACGCAGTTTACGACGTTTCAGAATCTCTTTCTCGTTCAGCTTCTGAAGCAGAGCTTCGTTGATCTGCTCAATCATTTCCTCGCTATAGCGTTTGCGGGCATAGATGAGCGTCGAAGGATCGGGCATCGGCTCGTCAATCGCAATCCGGCAAAACCGACGCCCTGTGATGCTGTCGCCCACCTCTTTCACCAAGGACTCATAGCCCAGATTGTACAGGCGTTTGAGTACCATCAGGCGCACATATTCCTCAATGGGGTACGTGGGACGCTCCATCTTTGTCGCATGGTTTTGAAGAAACGGCTGCATGAATCGTTCGTCGTCAAGCAGTTGATCGATGACAGCCAATTCAGCAGGGAGCTTCCGAACCTCTTCCGGAAGCAAGGGATCCCAGAGAGTCAATTGCGGGTCACGAAGTTTCAACAAGTTCGCTCACCTCAGGAAGGATTTCCAAGGGGTGATGTTGAACATCTATCACAAAGGAATTCGCCCCTTGTGGATAGGTTGTATTGTCAACATCCGAATTCCATATCGAGGCAGCCAATTCCTTTTGTTTTGTCCAAAAACCCCTGACTTTTTCAGGGGAAACTAGGGTAAATTCCAGCGAACGAATGTAAAGGATGTGAAGGGCATGGCCAAATTTAAACCTTACTCCACGGAATAAGGGGAACTCGTCCCGGTGTAATTGAGCGAATGGATTCCTGAAGACCATTTAGCACGGCCGTTGAGCGACATTGTCGATCAATTGGATCTTTCCGCCATTATAAGCCGGCACTCCAACCGTGTAGAGGAAGCCTATCATCCTGCTTTGCTTTCCAAACTGTGGTTTTATGGGTATGCCACCGGTGCATTCACATCCCGCAAGATTCGTACGGCTATCGATGAAAATATTCCGTTCCACTGGCTGTGCGGCGGTCACAGGCCGGGTTTCCGGACGATCAGCGACTTTCGTAAGGAGAACATCGAATTGTTGCTGGATCTGTATACACAAGTGGTTCAGAATGCCATGAATCTGGGATACGTGTCGCTGGGACATGTGAGCATCGACGGTTCCGAATTGAAAGCCCATTCTTCGAAACATAAAGCGATGTCACGAGAAAGGATGAAACAAGAGATTCAGCGTATGGAAAACGAAATCCGGGAAGCTTTGCAACAGGCCCAGCAGGCAGACGAACAGGAAGAAGGCCAACTTTTGCTCTTTCCGGAATCCGTGAACGCCGAGGTGCGAGACCGTCAAGTGCGGCTTGCGAAAATCAAGGAAGTACTCAAGCAATTGGAAGAACGTAAGCCCGAAGCCGAATCCAAAACACCTGAAAAAGATTGATCAACTTCACCGATTCGAAATCCCGTATTATGGATACGAAGACTCAGGGTGTGATCCAGGTGTACAATCCACAAATCGCAGTCGTTTCGGATCATCACATCATTGTCGGGATTCAGATGAGTAACAGCACCAGCGACCAGAAGCAATTCGAAGGAGTGCTGGGTTCCATTCAAGAAAACATGGGCCATATGCCCGAGAAAGTCAGTGCGGACGCTGAATACTTCAGCGCCGGCAACATTTGGGAAGCAGAGGCGGCAAACGTTGACGCCTACATTGCTGCATGCAAGGAAGGCAAACAAACAGGCAATCCATACGACAAAACCAACTTCACGTATCAACCGGAAACCGATACGTACGTTTGCCCTGCCGGAAAGATTTTGAAACTCAAGCAAACTCAATATGCGGATGACCTTACCCAATCGACAAAGTGGGTTTACGAATGCAAGCCTGCAAGGAGTGTCCCTTTCAAGAGAACTGCGTGAAGGCCCAATCAGGCAAACACACTATTAATCGTACCGAAAGGGAATCTCCGATTTCAGACAGTATATGTATCACAAACCTCAAACCGTCGGACAGACTCCTAGGCTTTCACTTGGTTTTTAGTGCAACTCTCAAACCTCGATACAAGATATTCGGATCGTACAAACTTATTGAATGAAAGGAATGTGTGGGCACAAATTGTTACCGAATCCGCAAGT
This sequence comes from Effusibacillus pohliae DSM 22757, assembly GCF_000376225.1. Lineage (NCBI taxonomy): Bacteria > Bacillati > Bacillota > Bacilli > Caryophanales > Alicyclobacillaceae > Effusibacillus > Effusibacillus pohliae. Next base: position 1,147 of record NZ_AQXL01000057.1, on the reverse strand, counting down.
CGTGAGCTGGGAAAAAGTGGGCTGTAAAAATTATTGAGGGGGAGAATTATGAAGCAAGATGAATATCAAACTCCAGAGGAATTTAATCAATCAGACGATATGGCGGTTTTTAGCAAAAAACTGGCAGACACAATTTTTGAGACTGAAATTGATTTAACGTTGGATATTCTTCAAAAGCCGTTTGATGCGCTAGCAAGTGGAACCGTTCTTGAAAATGTTCCTATTATAAAGTCCATATATGCCGGTGTAAAAAACGTCATTGCTATTAGAGAATGGGCATTTGCGAAAAAGCTCGTTCATTTCTTATATGAGTTTAGCCATGGACAGTTTGATGAGGAGAAGATTCACAGACACAAAGAGAGACTTCGGAAGCCAAAATACCGTGACAAAGTTATGGAACACGTATCAACTATGTTAGACAAATTAATTTCGACCTACAAAGCTAGGATATTGGCTCGATTATATGTTGCATATATAAACCGCCACTTGGAGTGGGTCGAGTTTGTGGATCTGTCACAGTGTCTTGATCAACTCAATACTGGAGCAATACAGTTTCTAAGGGAGTTGGGGTCGACCAACAGATGGCAAAGTCCAAGAACTCGGAGGAATGAAGAACATTTGTTGATAGCCTGTGGTATTGCTTTTACACAAAATGAACCATACAGCGTTATAGGGGAATTTTTTATGGTCAATGATCTAGGACGCAAATTGTATATACATGGAATCGCAAACGCTACCTTGGATGTCGAGGATAATGACGAACCCGAGGGAGCTTATCTTGAGGACCACTAGCGTTGCATAAATTTTGACGGACTATTTCGATAGATATTCTTTTCGTCGATCGAACCAAAAAAATCCGGCTCCTTGCTGTTTAGTATGGGTATGCACAAATGCCAGTCCAACAGATTGGCAGTCAATTCTCACAGCCTTTGCTAGTTTATCGTTCCTGAGGCAGCCCCTCAAGGAAACCGCTTGACCGCCTGCCTCAGGAACGATTTCGTGGTTATTAGGCTGTGAAGGAATATGACTAAGCCTGTTGAGGCTTGACCGTAATCTCCAGCTTATTCGCTGTAGCGTACACCATGCTGATGAATGTTTGTAATGTGCGATATCCTCGAGCTTTCCGTTTCGATGCTTGCACCAAGCT
>NZ_AQXL01000056.1 GCF_000376225.1 Effusibacillus pohliae DSM 22757 | reverse complement strand
ACCCGGCCTCCACCCCTTGAGAGGTAGAACGAAGGAATGTAAGGGCATCGACCCAGGGAGATATGGGAGGGTAAACCGCAAGGGTACATGTGGAGATCCATATGCGACCATATGGCTTTTAAAAACGAGGTGACCAACATCTCTGTTCCCGCCAACGGGTCGATCCCAAATATTCACTTTTCGTCAAATATTATCCTCAAGCGCTTCGTTCGTGAAAGATGAAAACATGCGTAATGGCGAGAAAAACGAAGAAAACATTAATTCTTTGAGGGAGGGGAATCTATATGTCAAAGAAAGGTCGTAAACGACGGATTATTGTTGCCCTTTCATTGACCAGTTTACTGCTTGTCGGGGTTGCATTTGCAGACTACACGTTAAGAGATGGCACTACTGTTCGGTGGCGTGGGGATGGATATGTTGATGTCTATAGAGCTGATGGTTCCCATTATAGAGACACTTATACAATTAACTCCAATGGCCGTGCTCTTCCGGACAGTTTCCAGTGGACTGGGCAGTCATCTGAGGTAGACCGTATTGGAGGATATGGAAGTGGAAGTGGTTCCTACAACAACTTTGGCTCAACCGTTCCGATCTACAATAATGGACAGTTTGTAGGGTATGGCAATGTCTACAATGACAATCGAGGCTTGGGTCACACATACGACTCGAACGGAAACTGGGTGAACTCCAACGGACAGGCAACGTGGAACTCCTATGGGGCAGGAAACCGGGTTGATATCAACACAGGGTCGTCATCCGGAACCTCCAGCAGTTCTGGGTCCAGCAGCTCCGGCGGAGGGGGATGGTCCTATACGCCATCCAATTACTACTACAATCCCAATCCTTCCGCCAGCTTCAGCATATCGCCCAACCCGGCGACGGTGGGCCAGTTGGTGACGTTCACGCCGTATTCTTCGGCTCAGGGCGGACGTACGATCACCCGTCATGAATGGCAGATCAGCGGTCCGACCGGTACGACCACCTATTCGTCGCCGCCAAACCAGGTGTTTAACCGGCCGGGCTCATACACGGTCCAGTACCGGGTGCAGGATTCCGGCGGGTATTGGTCGTCCTGGTATTCCCAAACTTTGAATGTGTATGGAAAACCGACGGCTTCCTTTACGGTGACCCCCAATCCGGTGTATACGGGTGATACGGTGACGTACCAAACGAATGATTCCACGCCAAACCCTGGCCAGTGGATCAACCAGCGGCAGTGGCAGATTTCGGGCCCGACCGGAACGTGGACACAGTGGTGGAGTGCTCCGTCCTCTTTCTCAACGCCTGGCGTCTACACCATCAGTGAGCGGGTGGCCGACACGACCGGAACCTGGTCCGACTGGACATCCCAGACTCTCGTGGTGAAAGCGCCGATTCCGCCGACGGCCAGCTTTACTGTGAATCCGAATCCGGCAACCACGGCCGACACATTGAGTGTGAACCTTTCCGAGTACGATCCACAGGGGTACCCGATCGTGTACCGTCAGTGGTGGATCTCCGGGCCGTATGGTTCGTGGTACCAATCCTATGCGCCGACGAATTTTGCGTATGAAGGAACTTATACGATTCGACTGCGCATTCAGGATTCGAGGGGTCTATGGTCGGATTGGTATACGCAAACTGTGCGAGTGACGGAAGCACCGGTGGCAAGCTTCACGCTGTCCCCGAACCCGGCCATGACGTATGACACGATTTCCTATTCGGATTCCTCCTATGGAAGAACGTATCCAATCGTGGAGCGTCAGTGGACCATTTCGGGTCCGAACGGGACGGTGACACAAAGCACGCCGCCCAGCAACTTCCCGAAGGCTGGAACGTACACCATTACGGAACGGGTGAAGAACTCGATCGGCAATTGGTCAGTGCCTTATTCCCACGCTGACGATGACCGCACACTCGTCGATGCGTCAGTAGCAGCGGGTGCGAGAGGGATCATCCACGCTGGAACCGGTAACGGATCCGTCCACGATAACACCCTGCCGAGGCTGCAAGATGCGGTGAAAAAAGGTGTCGTTGTTGTACGTGACACCCGTGTGCCCGAAGGCATGGTGACTCATGAAGCGTTGACGACCAAAATCACTTTGTTTCTTCAGACAACATCAACCCGAAAAAGGCTCGTATTCTGCTGATGTTGGCTCTGACGAAAACCAATGACCCTGCTGAAATTCAAAAGTATTTCAATGAGTATTAATATTAAAAGACCATCCTGACCTCGCCAGGTGGTCTTTTTGGCTTATCGATCTTCGGCCGAGACATACAGCAGATGCAGCAATTTACAATTACTGCAATTTGACATTCCAGATGATTTGATGAGAAAACAGCACATCCAGCGATTTTCAATGGTCATATTGTGCCCCGCCAGGGGCATGGGGGTTTAGACCGAATTTTGCATAAAAGCGAGGTGATTCATCTCAACGGAAGATAGCTACCGACTCAAACACCGACAGACTATTTTTTGAGGTTGGGTTGTTCAATTTTATTTAACGAAAATTGTTCAAAAGTACTTGACGGTTACAATCGGTTGTAAAATGCATATCAAATTTGTGCATATGTGTTGCAGCACCTACAGCAACGTGTTGATAATCACCCGATTTAGGAGGTTGGCTCGGAAAGGTGGACTGTCCGTCATCTTTAGCAAAGGGGCAGACTATCGCTTTTTCAAACGTCACCACTGGAGTCATTACCCTTGGCTTGGAAGGCGTCAACACACCATCTCCCTGTCAGGTTGTGCTTCAAGTCGTGGTATCAAACCATCCATAGAGCAGTTTCCGATCTCCAGCTCTCCCTTGCGAATACATCCTTTTCCATGAAAGCAGCCTCGATTCCAAGTGTCCGACACTGTATGCAAACTGTCCAACCTGTTACGGCTTGAATAAGAACAAGACCGCTCTGTCCTCCACGGAGTATGCACTTTATTTCTGGTTATCTCTCCTACTCCTTTGGTCCTCTCTTCCTCCTTCAGAAAGATACAACCTCCAAATGATAGTCTGATCCGGCAAAAAAATGCTCTTTGTTGTCCGCCGAAGAAAACCAAACGGTTTCACGCAATCTTTTATCTGTCCTACTCCTCGTATTGTAAAGCTTGCAATATTTGAGAAAGTTTTTCTACGATTGGGCCACATCCCCCCTCCTTGGAGGTGATACGCATATGTACAACGAATTTTTTACGATTACGAACTTTCGAGAAAAATTACTGCCCCGTCTCTCGGACACGCACGTTTGTTGCGCTTTGTGCGGCAGAAGCTTCCCCCGGTTATGGGCGTCACATCTGAAATCTCATGCCGACTTCCTGGAACCGCAACGGAAATTGAAACGGATCCGAAAGCCCGAAAAGCTTGTCGAACTGGAGCAGCAGGAACATCCGGACGGCCCAGTTGATCCGTGGATGGAGCGTCAAGAAACCTTGTCAGAAACCTACGCCCGGCTTTTTGGGCCGACCAGCCTGATCAACGCCCTTGTTGAAAAGACACTGGAACTTTATGCGCCCAGCCGGATGGAGTGGACACTAATGGAGCAACTGGAGAACAAAGCGGAGTGGTTCACGATTACTCCCGAGTCGACCGGTTGGCCTTGCAACCGCCTGACCAGAGAAGCCCTCAAAAAACACTTTCGTGGTCGGCACACCGTGGGTGTCAAATCCCGCTTCAAATCGAAAACCAAAGTCGTGGTGTTTGACGTGGATGCGGTGCCCCAGTGGGGAGAATCGGCTGCCGACGCCCAAATGCGGGCGAAACAGGTCGTCCGTGCGCTGGTCAAAGTGATGAAGCGCCATCAACTCGAACCCCATGTCTCCGCAAGCGGTGGCAAGGGGTATCACGTCTCCCTTTTCTTCGACGAGATGATCAGCCACACAATGGCTCGAAACTTGTTCGTGTATTTCACCAATCACCCTGACGTGTCCATGGATCGAGTCAGCGTGGAGTGCCTCCCCCTCACCAAAGCGATTAAACTGCCCCTGGGCATCCACTGGGAGGCTAAAACGTTCTGCGGGTTTGTGGACGCTTTCACTTTGACGCCACTGACCGATCCGTACCGTTATTACCTTCAGATTCGGCCGATCCCCCGGAAACTCCTCGATCAATTTGAGGCGGAACGGAAAGCTCTAAAAGCTCGCAAACGAAAAATCCGAATGGATGACTCCTGGTCGGCGGCCGCCACCGAAATGGCTTTCAAACTCGGGATTGAAGCACGTGGCACCCGCCACAACACGACCCTGCGGGCGGCGGCATATGCGGTCAACCACCTGAAACCAGGCTCATACGATGAGTTGTTGGAGATTCTTGTTGATTGGTCCCAAAAACAGTACCAACTTAACGGCGCAAACATCCGAACGAGGTGGTTTGCGCATTTGAAGGACCTGGACCACATCGCCAAATATGTGTGGGAACACCGCTTTACCGGGGGAATTCAGGCGTCGGTCGATTTCACGGCTGGAGATGTGCATTGGATCCGAAGCAAAACACCGAACCTGGCGGCGCAAAGGCTCCTCCTGGCGGCGTTGTACCAATATCGGATGGTTGGAGGGTATTTTTACTTTGGCTTCGCCCGCATGCAACAGCTTACCGGCATGGCCAAAGACTCGCTCGTGGACGCCATTCGGGAACTGCGGGATGAACGAGGGGTTTTAAAGATTGTGGAAAACTATTCCCATCAAACGGGTTTAAGGAAGTCAAAAACGAATCAATATACCCTGACAGAGGTTCCTGGTACCCAAGACATCGATACAGTGCTCGCCACCATCACTTCAGGAACCTGGACAGTGGATCTATGGTATCGCCTGCTTCTCAAGCTTTTTACCAGGCAACAACTCAAGAAGGCTTACCCCTTTTCCTATCATCGCATTTTGGCAGTTATCGAGAACAAAAGGATTGCCGGCTAGCCACGGGAAAACCTAACAAAATCCGACCTCCCCTTTGGGGAGTTACATATCTCCATGATCATCCGGAACTCTCAATGACATTCTCCACCACATTAATTAGGCTGTTGTGATTATCACTTCCTTTTTGACAGGAGTCTCCCTGCTTCATAATCCAGGATTAGACATTAGAATCTAAATTCTAAATTCAAGATTTCAGATTCTAAATTCTATGGCTTGCTTCGGATGCTTGAACTGTTTTCCCCCTATGTACGGGACCGCCAGCGCAGTCCCAATGTCATTCCCCCTACGTCCCCTCAGGATTCTTGCCTCCGTTCTGGATCGATTCAAGCAGTTGCTCGTGAATCCGGTATGTGAGGATGTGAAGGGCGCTCCAGTCCTCGTCGCAGACCCGCTTCAACTCGTCCCAATCACCTCGCACCCAAAACCGATGATCTCCCAACTTCAGCTCCCACGTGAGGTCAATGGGTGCCCCGACATGTCGAACCGAGTTCGCCTTCCGAAAAAGATGGGCTGTTTCGGGCGTATATCCTCCCGCCTCCCCCGCAACATACTGCTCAAGGCCAATGGTGATCGTGGACACCACCGCCATCCGTTTCACCACATCAAGGACTTCTTCCCACTTGGTGAAGGCAGCCGAACGGGATTTCCGCCTCCGCACCGCT
>NZ_AQXL01000055.1 GCF_000376225.1 Effusibacillus pohliae DSM 22757 | reverse complement strand
CGGGAGTGGTTCCGGCTTCTCATCCACATGTCCGACCACGGGATTGAGTTTTACACAGGATATCCACAGGATCGTTTCACAGGTGTGGAAAAAGCGCTTGAGGCGGCCTATCCGGAGTGCGAACGGCACCCGGTTTCACATCAAGAAGTCCCCCTGCCCAATCCCAAAGGCGGATACGGAGGATATTTTTTGTTGCGAGAAAAGGGAGAGCGGGAAGGGCTTCCCTTACGAGCCTTCGATGCTCGCCGAGACGAATGGGGCGACGTTCTACTCTTCCTGGAACCGGGGACGTGGATCGATCTGGTCTTTTCTCCTGCCTCTCCTGCAGAGCTGAAACGGCTGGTGAAGCGGGCCAGTCGAGCGATTCGGCCGGATCCCCGGACGCCGGCGAGTGGCTGGTCTGCTGTGGCGGAAATTGGTCTGGAGGCCCTGCGTGAATTTGATCCGAGGCGGGCCGGATCTAAAAAAAGAAAACCGCCGGCACTCAAACCACCAAGCTTGAGTGAATTGGACCCTGACGAGGCGGCGCGGTATCGCAGCCTGATGGACCGCTTTACCGGTCGGGAGCGGGCGTTTGATGTGATGCTTTCGGTCTGGTCGGAGCATCCGCATGCGTCGAGTGTTGTTCAGAGCCTGGCGACCCGGTTGGAAACAATGATGACCAACCAGAACGGCATCCGCCTGCGCAGGACGCGCCGGTGTCCCATCTCCCGGATCGCGCCGGTGCCCTTTCCGACGCAGACGATGATCTGGACGGCACCGGAACTCGCGAACATCTTCCACCTACCGGATGGGCAACATCGGGTGATGGAGAGGATTCCGCACTTGGAGCGGGGACAACGCAGTTTGCGTAAAGATGAGTTGACCGAAGGAGTGGCCGTTGGATACCTGAAGCATCCGCTTCAGCAAGGAAGACCGGTTTCGATCCCCTTTGAACAGTTCACCAAACACTTTGTCTTGACCGGGATGACCGGCGCCGGAAAGTCGTCCACGGCCGTCATGATGATCCAGTCCTTGTTGGACCGGTGGATTGCCGATCCGGAACACGCTCCGGGTTTCTCATACTTCGACCCGGCCCGTGAAACCGTGGCGACCATTCTGACGCGGCTGCTGAAAGCGGAGTTGGATGGTGCTAAGATCCCATGGGAGAAAGTGCACTATGTGTATCTCGGGCCGACCGACTATCCTTTGGGTCTGAACTTGCTTCACCATGAGCAGGGCGAAAACATCGACGCGGTTGCCAAAGAAGTCCTGCACCTGCTCAAATATGCCTATGCCGGGGATACGCCGCGGATGGACCGGTTGGTTGAGAACGCGCTGCTGACACTCCTTGAAGACCGGAAACCCCATACGATTCTGGGAATTGTCCCGGTTCTCACGGACGAAGACTGGCGAAACCGTATCCTCCCATTCGTGAGGGACCCGATCGTTCGTCAGTTCTGGGAACGCGAGGTAGACAGCGCCTCGATCGACCCGATCCTGAACCGGCTGTCGCCGCTCTTGACCAATCGGACCATGCGACGCATGTTCGGGCAAAAGAAGTGGAGTCTGGATCTTCGGCGCTATATGGACGAGGGGCATATTTTTCTTTGGGACCTGTTGAACGTCTCCAAAGAGAATGTGAAGCTCGCTGTTGGCCATATCATCACCCAGTACCATCAGACGGCAAAAACTCGTAGCAGCGGCGCGAAAGTTCATATCCTGGCCGTTGATGAGGCCCATCTCGTCCAAATTCCTGTGATGACCAAAATCATCGCGGAAGACCGAAAGTTTGGGCTGTGTCTCGGGCTGATCACCCAATACATCGGGCAATTCAATGACTTGCTCGTTGACGCGATCACCGAGAACGTGGGAACGATCCTGACCTGCACACAGGGTATGAAGTCGGCTGCAGCCGTCAGCGTCATGACTGCCGGCGCCTTCGACAAAGAGTTCCTCCAGCGGCTGCCGGAACGGGTGGTTGCAGTTTACACCAAGACCAAAAACGAAAGTGGCCGCAGCGAGATCACGACGTTTACAGTTGAATCAGATCCGCCGTACATGTACAAGCCCAATGGAGAGATTGCGGACCACCGGCGGGAAAAAGAAGTTCAGGAAGCGATCCAGTGGGCTTTGTCGAAGGGGATGGAATTGCAGGCCAGGGACGGGACACCGGCCGAAGTGGTCGATCGGGAAATTGAGGAGTATCTGAGTAAAGGAGGAACCCTGTTGCAGGAAGTCCGGAGTTACAGCCACAGCGAAAGGAAAGGATCTAACTTCGAGGAGTATTAAACGATTTAAGGGCGATTGGGTGAGCTTTTGTATAGGGCAGAATCTCGTGAAAGGAGACAAAGAGATGATTTTCCGCTGGCTGGATCACCCGTCATTCCATCGGGATGAGCAACTGATCGCGATTTTGTATGATCTGGGGATGGCGACGAAAAAACAGTTATTAGCGATTACGGGGTGGCATCCCCGCACACTGAAAGAAAGATTAAAGCAGATTCGCAAAAGAGGAAACACTTTAGAGGAGAAAGATCTTTGGCTCAAAACGTTTACAATCCCCGGACAAGTCCGGGATGTGGCGTACTCGCTTGGCCGACTCGGAATGGAATATGCCCAGGAGATGGCCCTGCAAATCCACCGTGTGAAGGAGGCGCCGCAGGCCCAAGTCGCTCATTATCTCGGGATTAATGACATCCTAGTACGGCTGTTGGTACATGGATATGCGAGAGAAAGGATTGCTTGGCTTACTTCGACAGAAGCAACCGATGTTCTCTTACGGTACTGGGAAAGGGAAGTTGATCGGAAGATAGATCGCCGTGACTTAATACGGCCCGACGCACGACTAATTTTAGACGACACCCGCCGGTTTTGGATTGAGTACGACAACAACACGGAAAACCCCAGGCAGTTGGAGCGCAAGTTTCACAACTATGTCAACACGTTGATGCCAATCGGCGAGACCAGTCCTGTTGTCTGGGTGGCACTCACCCAAAACAGACGAGATTACCTCAAAGCCAATTGGAATGCGTTTGTTGAGTTGTTCTACAGAGATAAGCAAACCCCTCAGATGTATTTTTTTACGCCAGGAGAAGAAACGAAATTTTTCCTATCCGAATAGTGGGTATAGATTATCTATACCCACTCAATTAACACCGCTCATATGTCCTTACGCATGTCCGTTTATATGTCCTTTCGCATGTCCTGCCACATCGTAAAATCCTTATTATTACAAGCATTTCTCAATCGACTTGGTTCGTCTTATACGAACCTATAACATCGCCTTTATCTGATCCAAAGGAGGATCCAGGAGTTTGGAACGTTTTATCTGTTTTCCCTGAAGCGACTTACAGTCTAGCAGTTTTCTGATCGTAACCTCCTCATATGGCTTTGTTTCAGGACCTAACAATTCTGCTCACTCCATCCTGATAGAAAAATTCCTTGTGATCTTATGGGCTTCCTTACAAGTGGCAAATGAGAAGTAGAACTACGCTTTCGTAGTGGGTTTATTCGAGTTTTATGAATGCACGACTTACTTTACCCCTGTATACCAACTCATTTTAAATCCTCCGCTACTTTCGTTTGACGGTCTGAATTCCAGCTTCTAACGCTTCTTCCATCGAATCATACGTTTCTTCGGATCTCCGAGCCGCTGCAGTACCAAGCCCAACTCCATAAATGTGATACTCCCACTTCCCGGGTGAATATTCGTTTGCAAATACCCGATACCCATCGATGATAGCCTCAAATGGACGGTATTTTGATCGCAACATTTCCAACTCCTTTTTTCGATTTAAGATGTCCTCTTTTAAAAACAAGGAGAACCTTGGTTCTTTCTTCAATGGTGTGAGTTTCCCGTTTTTAACCGACTGATGGACCGCCTGTAGAGAAACCCCCAGGAGATTTGCAACCTCATGGGGGCTCAGCAAGTTCTCCTGTGCCCAGCGCACAAAATCCTCTTTCGTCTCGAACTGCAGAAACAAAGCTGTCACCTCCGGAGTTTCTGGACTAGAGCACGAGCGGTCGCAATGATGCTCAAGGCCGCTGCCGCAATCAGCACGATATGGAACCAGGCAGGCAGTTGTCGGTCTGCTACCAACAGGATGACGATCGCGACGAGCCAGCCAAAATCGGCAAAAATTCTTATCAGCATAATCTTACCCTCCCTTGTGATATAATGGAGGTAAGATCCAAGGGGAGGGGGAAGCTCCCCCTGGTCTTACCGGGCCTTACCTTAGCGTTGGTCGCGCTGGCGGGTAAGGTCTTTCCATTTTTCGTAGACTTCGAGGCCGGTCTTAATGATTTGGAGCACCAGCAAGATAGCCCCGAGAGTCGAAAGCAACCAGCTCAATTTCACCACCCCCTTTGATTTTTCATTTTACCAAACCTATTTAAACATATCAATAGGTAAATGGAAAAATTGGTCTACGAATCAGCAGGAATTCATCACTGAAATATGGAAGCCATATCCACGTAACAAATTTTATGGAGCGTGGCATATGGAACCAGGGTTCGCAATCAGGCTGGGATTCATTGATCTAAGAGATACCCGTTCAGACACGGAGGCTTATCAAAAAGCGGTGGCTGAGATCGAGAAGCTGAAAGCGAACGGGATCAAAATCGAACGGTTTGAGATCGATGTAAAACATAGGTACGCCATTTGGATGGCGTGATTCTCTGACTTCGGATAAGGGCTCTTTTTGTTCCCTGAGCGCTGAGTATCTGTTATGATTTCTCCGAGGAGGATGTTTGATGAGCAATCGTTTGAAAATCATGGCTATGACTAGTGCAATCGCATTGTTTTTCCCTGGCTGCGCGCCGGCGGATCACGCAGTTTCTGCTGATCGTTCGAAGAGTGATCAGACAAGAGTTGAATATGCGTTCACGCAGGCGGGCCAACACCCGGAGGCGCTTCTGAAAAGCGTGATCGACTCAGCGAAATCGTCGCTCGATATTGCGATTTATTCGATTACGAAAGACGACATTCGCGATGCGATTATTGCGGCAAAGAAACGCGGCGTAAAAGTGCGCATGATCACTGATCACCAGGAAGCGCAAGGAAAGTATCAGGCAGAAGATTTGAAGCGGCTGCGTGAAGCAGGAATTCCGATCAAAGAGAACACCCACTCGGGCCTGATGCATCTCAAGGTCACCATCGCGGACCAATCGTTGGTCACGACGGGATCGTACAACTACACGGTTGCAGCCTCGACCACCAACGATGAGGTTCTTGTGGTACTGAGGGATCCTGAGATCGCCAAGGATTGGGAAAAGCAGTTTGATCGGATGTGGAATGATACGAAGAATTTTACGGATTTGAAATAAACAAAACCGCCTAATCAGGCGGTGTCCTCGTTATATTGATATCTCTTTTATACACTCCGGCCCATCATTCTTCACGTTCTGTTACCGCTCACGCTATTTGGCGGCGAGTGAGCGTTTTTTTGTCATGTTCAATGTCGGAGGATTCTTCGGATGATTGTCGTATCATGATCCGTATCGTAACGACAAT
>NZ_AQXL01000054.1 GCF_000376225.1 Effusibacillus pohliae DSM 22757 | reverse complement strand
TTTCACCCGTGCGGTTGAAATCGACTTCTCAACAGCTCTGAGCGATACACCTACTGTAAACATGGAACAAAAAAGGGCACATCGCAAAAAGCTTATTAAGAAAAAATCTTGCATTTTTTAAAATATACACTATAATATTATTAAGATCATACCACAGCAGTGATCTCAGGGTTACTATGATAAGGGCTTTCTGCCTAAGGCAGATTGACCCGCGGCGTTGGGGATCGCCTGTCGCCCGCTTTTGGCGGGCATCCCCCATCCTTGCGTAAACTCAGACCTTGGCGGAAAATGCTAAGGTCTTTTTTACTACATAGCTCTGCTCTATCATGGGAGGGAAAAAAGTGAGATACAAAATCGGGCTTGATATCGGCATTACCTCTGTCGGTTGGGCAGCCATTAATTTGGAAATTCCTCGTATTGAAGAATTAGGCGTCCGCATTTTTGACAGAGCGGAAAACCCTCAAACGGGAGAATCATTAGCTCTCCCGCGGCGCCTCGCACGCTCGACCCGGCGTCGCCTTCGCCGCCGCAAACATCGGCTTGAACGCATTCGCCGTCTTCTCATCCGCAAAGGAATTTTATCGAAAGAAGAACTGGACAAGCTGTTTGAGAAGAAACAGGAAATTGACGTCTGGCAGTTGCGCGTTGAGACATTGGATCGAAAATTAAACAATGATGAGTTGGCCCGCGTTCTTCTTCATCTAGCCAAACGGCGCGGTTTTAAATCCAATCGCAAAAGCGAGCGCAACAATAAAGAAAATGGCACGATGCTCAAACATATCGAAGAAAACCGGGCTATTCTCTCAGGCTACCGAACCGTCGCCGAAATGATCATGAAAAATCCAAAATTTGCGCTCCATAAACGCAATAAAGGAGAAAATTACACGAACACGATCGCCCGCGACGCCTTGAAAAACGAGATTCAACTCATTTTCGCCAAACAGCGCGAATTCGGAAATATGAGTTGCACAGAAGAATTCGAGAATGAATATGTCACCATTTGGACATCGCAGCGCCCCTTCGCTTCTAAAGATGACATTGAGAAAAAAGTCGGCTTTTGTACATTTGAACTGAAAGAAAAGCGGGCACCGAAAGCAACGTACACATTCCAGTCATTCATCGCTTGGGAGCACATCAATAAATTACGGCTCATCTCCCCATCAGGCACACGGGGTCTCACGGATGAGGAGCGCCGCATTTTGTACGAGCAAGCGTTCAATAAAAACAAAGTCACTTATCATGACATTCGGACGTCGCTCCATTTGCCCGATGACACCTATTTTAAAGGCATTGTGTATGATTGGAACGAATCGTTAAAGCAAAACGAAAGCATCCGCTTTCTTGAACTCGACGCCTATCATCAAATTCGGAAGGCCATCGATAAAGTGTATGGAAAAGGAAAGTCGAGTTCGTTTCTTCCAATCGATTTCGATACATTCGGTTACGCCCTGACATTGTTTAAAGATGATGCCGACATTCGCAATTACTTGCGAAATGAATATGAACAAAATGGAAAACAGATGCCAAATTTAGCGAACAAAATATATGACAACGACCTAATTGAGGAACTATTGAACTTGTCATTCACAAAGTTCGGCCATCTGTCGCTAAAAGCGCTTCACAACATTCTTCCTTATATGGAACAAGGCGAGATCTACTCTTCGGCTTGTGAGCGGGCGGGGTACACGTTTACAGGGCCAAAGAAAAAGCAAAAAACATTATTGCTCCCGAACATTCCACCAATCGCCAACCCGGTCGTCATGCGTGCATTGACACAGGCGCGGAAAGTGGTGAACGCCATTATCAAAAAGTATGGTTCGCCGGTATCCATCCATATCGAACTAGCCCGCGATTTATCACAAACGTTTGACGAGCGGCGGAAAACAAAAAAAGAACAAGATGAAAACCGGAAGAAAAACGAGACGGCCATTCGCCAGCTGATGGAATATGGCTTGACGCTAAACCCAACCGGCCATGATATTGTCAAGTTCAAACTTTGGAGCGAACAAAACGGGAGATGCGCCTACTCGCTTCAACCAATTGAAATGGGGCGGCTGCTTGAACCAGGCTATGTAGAAGTGGATCACGTCATCCCGTACAGCCGAAGCCTAGATGACAGTTATACCAATAAAGTGTTGGTATTTACAAAAGAAAACCGCGAAAAAGGCAACCGCATCCCTGCCGAGTATTTAGGCGTAGGGACCGAACGCTGGCAGCAGTTCGAAACGTTTGTATTAACGAACAAGCAGTTTTCCAAAAAGAAACGGGATCGGCTGCTCCGGCTCCATTACGATGAAAATGAAGAAGCGGAATGGAAAAACCGAAATTTAAATGACACCCGGTATATTTCACGCTTTTTCACCAACTTTATTCGCGAACATCTTAAATTCGATGACAGCGATGACAAACAAAAGGTATACACCGTCAACGGCCGCATTACGGCCCATTTGCGAAGCCGCTGGGATTTTAACAAAAACCGTGAAGAATCCGATTTGCATCATGCTGTCGATGCCGCGATCGTCGCCTGCACAACACCGAGCGATATTGCCCGAGTCACCGCCTTCTATCAACGGCGCGAACAAAACAAAGAACTGGCCAAAAAGACCGAACCGCACTTTCCGCAACCTTGGCCGTACTTCGCCGATGAACTGCGGGCGCGTTTATCAAAACATCCAAAAGAGAGTATAAAAGCTCTCAATCTTGGAAATTATGATGATCAGAAACTCGAATCGTTGCAACCGGTTTTTGTCTCCCGAATGCCGAAGCGGAGCGTTACAGGGGCGGCTCATCAAGAAACGCTGCGGCGATACGTTGGCATCGATGAGCGGAGCGGCAAAATCCAAACCGTCGTCAAAACGAAACTGTCCGAAATTAAGCTGGATGAGACCGGGCATTTTCCGATGTACGGAAAGGAAAGCGACCCGAGGACATACGAAGCGATCCGCCAGCGGTTGCTTGAGCATAACAACGATCCGAAAAAGGCGTTCCAGGAGCCGTTATACAAGCCGAAAAAGAACGGGGAACCCGGACCTATCATTCGGACAGTGAAAATCATCGACACAAAAAACCAAGTCATCCCGCTCCACGACGGCAAAACCGTCGCCTATAACAGCAACATCGTCCGGGTCGATGTGTTCGAGAAAGACGGCAAATACTATTGCGTACCCGTCTACACAATGGACATCATGAAGGGCGTTTTGCCAAACAAAGCCATTGAGCCGAACAAGCCGTACTCCGAGTGGAAGGAAATGACGGAAGACTATACGTTCCGATTCAGCTTGTATCCGAATGATCTCATTCGCATTGAGCTTCCTCAGGAAAAAACAATAAAAACCGCTGGGGGCGAGGAAATCAAAATGAAAGATCTGCTTGTCTACTATAAAACCATCGACTCCGCTACCGGTGGGCTAGATTTGGTTAGCCATGATAACACCTTCTCGCTTCGCGGCGTCGGTTCAAGAACCCTCAAACGATTCGAGAAATACCAGGTAGATGTGCTTGGCAACATCTACAAAGTGAGAGGGGAAAAGAGAGTTGGGTTGGCGTCATCTGCTCATTCGAAAACCGGGGAAGCTGTCCGTCCGTTACAATCAACTCGTGATTGAACAAGAAGAAAAAGTTTCGATCGCGCTCGAGGATATTTGTTCCATCGTTATCGAGGAACAAGCCGTCAGCGTGACAGCAGCCGCCTTAAGCAAAATGGCGGAGTATAACATCACCTTGTTCACTTGTGACCAAAGACGGCTCCCAAATGGGGTGCTGCAGCCGTTCCAAAAACATTCCCGGCAAGTAGGCGTGCTGCACATGCAGTACGCCTACTCCAAACCTTTTAAAAAGCGAATTTGGCAGCGGATCGTGATCCAAAAACTAATCAATCAAGGAAAGTGTTTGAAGTTCCTGAACAAAGAAGGAGCCGACGAGCTATACCGCATCAGCAAAACCGTCGACTCTGGAGACAGCAATAACCGTGAAGCGTATGGAGCGAAAAAGTATTTTCAATACTTATTTGGAAGTGAATTCACCCGACGAAGCGACTCTGTAGTGAATGCTTCCTTAAACTACGGATATGCCATTATGCGGGGATTGGTCGCCCGTTCTCTCGTTGGGTATGGCTTCTTCCCGTGCCTAGGAATTTACCACGATAACGAATTGAACAAATTTAATCTCGCCGATGACTTTATGGAAGTATTGCGCCCGCTTGTCGACCTATACGTGGCCCAACACATTCAACTGGATGATGGATTTTCTCCGTACGTTCGGGCAGACTTATATAATTTGGCCAATATGGACATACTAGTAAACGGAGAAAAGCTCACCGTGGTAAACGCGGTGGAAGAAATGACCAAAAGCTTCGTCACCGCAAGCCGAAGCCAAGACCCTTCGTTGTTGAAATTGCCGGAACTTCTCCCATTGCAACTGCACATGTATGAGTAAGTTTATGCGATTGCTCGTCTTTTTTGATCTCCCCGTCGTGACCAACCGGGAGAAGCGCGAATACCGGCGATTTCGCACATTCCTGCTAAACGAAGGATATGATATGTTACAGTTTTCGGTCTACAGCCGCGTCTGCCATGGACACGAAGCAACGGACAAACACCTAGCAAGGTTAAAACACAACTTACCCCCTCGAGGATCGATTCGGGCAATGGTTGTAACGGAAAAACAGTATGCAAAGATGCAGCTGCTTCTTGGGGAACCGACAGCGCAAGAAAAGAAAATCACATCAACCCAGCTAACTCTTTTTTAAAAACAACAATATTTCCCCTTTTGCATCTGTATTATTACATGTTTTTGAAAGCCCCAAAAGCCTGCGATCCTTGAGATGGCTGGCCTTTGGGGATATGTATTATACCACAGCGATAATTTCAGGGGAACTATGACCAGAATAAAGGACAAGAACAAATCTCGTTGATTATACCACAGCGATAATTTCAGGGGAACTATGACT
>NZ_AQXL01000053.1 GCF_000376225.1 Effusibacillus pohliae DSM 22757 | reverse complement strand
GAACGAGCGGTGCGGAGGCGGAAATCCCGTTCGGCTGCCTTCACCAAGTGGGAAGAAGTCCTTGATGTGGTGAAACGGATGGCGGTGGTGTCCACGATCACCATTGGCCTTGAGCAGTATGTTGCGGGGGAGGCGGGAGGATATACGCCCGAAACAGCCCATCTTTTTCGGAAGGCGAACTCGGTTCGACATGTCGGGGCACCCATTGACCTCACGTGGGAGCTGAAGTTGGGAGATCATCGGTTTTGGGTGCGAGGTGATTGGGACGAGTTGAAGCGGGTCTGCGATGAAGATTGGAGCGCCCTTCACATCCTCACGTACCGGATTCACGAGCAGTTGCTTGAATCGATCCAGAACGGAGGCAAGAATCCTGAGGGGACGTAGGGGGATGACAGTGGGACTGCGCTGGCGGTCCCGTTACATAGGGGATATGTACAATCTAGAATCTAGATTCTAAAATCTAAATTCTAGATTCTAATGTCTAAGAAACACCCGAAAAACAGTCATGCTGCGGGACGGCCATATTGTGAACATGGAAATTTGTTGAAGTCAAGCGCTATGTGTTGTAGTTATGACCTTCATTGCGAGCAGTTTCATTGTTTCTTGTCGATGAAAGACGAACACCCTCATGGTGTCGGGAAGCTGCTGGGCAAGGCGGATGTCCGAAGGAATTCGTTGCGGCCGTTTCAGACCCAACTTATCTTTAGGGGTGCGGATTAGCCCTTCCTGTTTCCATCCTTGGATCCAAGTGCGTAGTTCCCCAATGGATAATCCCTCAACCGCTGATGGCAGGAGACACAAGTTGCCTTTCAGGTTGATGAAGGCCACAGCGTCATTTGCGTTGCCATCGTATTCGGGAAGCCCCCAAATATGGGGACGGTTAGCATCCAACCATTTCCAAAAATTCAAAGATTGTGCGGTCCCACCCTTCTTTTTCGATTCGGGGTTTGATTCCTCCATCTCTTCGTTTCCACTAGAAACCGGAGAAAAGTATTGGATCATCTCATAAAGCTCCTTCGACGCCTCTTCACGTGTCTTTCCTGTCAGGATCTCATGCAATCCGATCACATCCCATTCCATGCCGCATTCGAGGCAGACCGCAACCTTTTTATCTGGAAGCATCGTGAGGTAGTGGAAAGCATGAATGGGACACTCCTTCTTGGAGAGGCCATGATACCGCATCAACCGGGGGATGGTTATAACTCCTTGGATATAACGTTCAAGGTTCATATGATCGACCTCCTTCGAGCAAACAAATCAAACCGTGAAACTATTAGATCACATCGGCATCCGCTGTTGCGTTTTCAGGATGTCGAATCAGAACCCGGCTGTTGGGCGTCGGAGCGACAATCCCGTGTTCCTCACAAAACGCTCTCACAAACGGGTTCTGCATGGCCCGGCGCCATGAGCGGTCGTCCTTTTCCGCCATTCCCGCTCGAGCCTTGAGTTCCGCTTTTGAGATGATGTCCGAACCGGAGGACACAAACGCCTGAAGGGCTTCCAAGAGAGCGGACACATTGCGGCCCGGTTTGGTGAGCCCCGCCACACCGGCTGGTTTCCAGGTGAGGTCAACCTCTTTGACCCCCAACATGCGGGTCACATGCTCCATGAGGATATGGTCCCGACAAAACACATACACGTCCACTGGCAGGCCCAAGCGAACCCGAGTGCGGAAGATGTCCTGCACAAGTTCGATGGCGATCTCATTGAGTTTCACGGCTTCGATTCCAACATCTACAAACCGGTGAACATTTCGACATTCAAACGTTTCAAGGAGGATGGTATCTGGGTTTTCGTGTCTGATCGTGGCTAACGCCATATAATACTCGTCTCCTTTGTCCAGGATCCCGAAGAAGAGCGCCGCATCGCAACCCATAAAATCGTTTCGTCCTTTCAGGTTGCCGAAGTGCTCGATGGCCACTTTGTTGTTATCCAGTTCGACCTGAAGTCGGTGTTTATATGCCGCTTCAAATTCCTTTCTCACCACCACCAAAAGCTTCTTGTGTTTTTGGATGAGATCCCGGATGACTTTCACATGGGCATTGATTACTTCCTCTTGATCATGAGTGTGCATATACCGCTTTCCAAAGCCGAAGTCGGTACATACATGGATGTTGACAGGAGCCGATCGCCTAATGGGCGATGACAGTGCCTGGAACTCAGACCGGGGATACCGCAAATCGGTTGTACCCGTCCCGTCCAGGATAAAGGGGCACAGGTTGTCCCACTCGAAGTTCATACGCTTCACTACGGTCAACGACCACCCGTCATCCGCATCAGGATAAAAAACGCCACCGGTTTTCAGGAACTTATCCAGAACTTCCCAAACGGTTGAATAGGATTGGTCTGTCAACACCTGCCGCAGATCGGACGACAGTGTCACTTCAATCTCGTCAGGGCGAATGTTCCGGGGCGATGATATGGCTCCAAAAAATTGATTGAGGCCATACATCATCTTTTGCCATTCGTTCAAGAGAGTCGGCGAATAGTGGAATCGCTTCCGAACCTCTTTATTGAATTGTTCCAGCTCCGATCGAGTGATCGTGTTTGACACAAACATCGGAGGAGCCTCGTCGATGATCAGAAGCTTGCGGTCGTGGCGTTCACCGTTTTGATCCACCCAATATCCCAGCGTGGATCCGAGCTTTCGGTTGGTTGCCAGTTCTACGAACCGCTGGTGAGTGGTTATCACAACCGGGCGGCGAAGCTGCTCCTCTTGGTTCCGAAGAACTCGGCAGGAAGAGTGTTGGCAACCAGCGCACATGCCCGGCTGGTACGAATCGTGTCCAGCCAGGCACCACGACTCATCCCATCCGAGGTAGGACCAGGCCACTTCCCTGGATTGATTCAAAAACCGGGCAATGGCGTCGGCGTCTTGTTTGCGTTCTACCACCAGGATACATCCGAAGTCTGGGGTGTGATCACACTTGTACTGGACATACAAGTTGCGCAACGTGGACTTCCCGCTGCCAGGTGGTACAGGCCATATCACTGGTTGGTTCGGATTGCCTAGTGTTTCCCACAGGCGCACGATGTGGCGAACCGACTGAAGCAGGTCGTCCTCCACCCCAATTCCCCGGTTGGCCATGACGGTTTGAAAACGCTCGGTGACAGCGTGTACGGTTCGCAATGTTCCCAGGGAATCCATTTTGGTTCTGGTGTGTACATATCGAGGCAACTCTGGAACGGCAGCCAATTGGCTCGCAACAGCCTTTTGATGCTGCTCCTGTTGGCGGTGGAGACTATCCTTGTACCGTTGGATGCGGTACTCGAGGATGTCGTTCCATCCTTTCAGCTTGGCCAACTCGGAGAGTGCCCAACTTTTGTTGCACGTATGGCAATAGAACCACTCCGTCCCTGCAAAATACACACCGGACGGACGATGGTCGTCATGCATGGGGCAGAGACAACGGTATTGTTCGCCGTCGGTCGTGTCCATGTCCCCCAGGTGAGCTTCGACCAGCGACAGCATCTTCAGATCCACCAAATCCAACGGTTTGACGTCTGAACGTTGACCCCGCAGACGTTTCGACTGCTCCTTTTTCGTTTCGATCACCTCGGGAACGCCCAGTTCCGTCAGGCGTTGCTGGAGTTGGTCTTGGGTGTAGGACAACTCCGGATGCCACCAGAGTACGTGAACCATCTGGGGTGCGGACTTTTGATGATAAAAGCCCGGAACCCGCATCAAACGGCTCTCGTTGACGACCGTCGGGTCGCTGCCAAAAAAGTGAATGAGCCTTTTCTGGACCTTTCGGAACTCTTCCACCTTGGCGTCTTTCATTAGCCAGTAGACGTGCATACCCCGGCTGGACAGGACGATGATGCTGGGCAAAAGGCCGAACCGGTTTAGCAATTCCAGTTGCTGTTCCCACGGCACTTTATCGAAATCGATATAATGGGCGGTGACCTGTGTGATCGAAGTGTCACAGTGGCCGCCGTTGTTCACCACGAGGAACACACCATTTCGGTAGCTATTTGCCTTCCGCAGTCCTCCCCTGATTCCTTGTTTCAACTCGTCGAGGGTGGAAAACGTCCAGTTTTGGCTAAAGTTACGGTACGTTTGTTCCTGTTTGGGGGGATCGGGCAGAGTGCGTAAACAGTAGGGCCCTTCCCCTTTGATCGCTTGGATAAATTGCAGCGGGGTGATGGCTTGCTTTTCGAGTTTTAGGTCCATTGGACATCTCCTCCTTTTCATAGGTTTGTTATGAACATATCGGATGGTACATCCGAAAGTCAAAAATTACAAAGGCGTGATTGTGAGAAATGCCAAGGTTACTTGTCTCGACACCCCAATCTAGGGAGAAGTGTCCTAGCAACCGGCAATTGGGGAAAAATCAAGCACAGAGGCGAATCTCTTTCAGAACAGAATTGAAAGGTGATCAGAGGTGTGACATACTGTCACGGACAGTTTCCACTACCGTAGGACGGAATCGAATGAGAACTCTCTGACAGGTTGTGTCAATCATTAATCGTAATCTCCGAGGAGCCCCCTGATAAAGGAGAGGGAGATTGCTTGCTTGTTTGGCGTAGAGGATCGCCTGCTTCAAGAATTCAGGAGTCCCCTTCTGACTGTGGGTGGAGCCGGTTCGGAGTTCCGTATGAACGACATACCCTTCTTTCCCCAAATATGCAAAGATGGGGGCGTAGCCGTCGAACCCTTTGTAAGTACGAGAAACTCCTTCTTTCTTCGTACATGAGTTGTCAAACGGGGCTACATCCACATCAAGGGGAAGGTAGCGTCGCTCCTTGCCGGGATTGCCTAAGATGACAGGGGTGA
>NZ_AQXL01000052.1 GCF_000376225.1 Effusibacillus pohliae DSM 22757 | reverse complement strand
CTTGGTGCAAGCATCGAAACGGAAAGCTCGAGGATATCGCACATTACAAACATTCATCAGCATGGTGTACGCTACAGCGAATAAGCTGGAGATTACGGTCAAGCCTCAACAGGCTTAGTCATATTCCTTCACAGCCTAATAACCACGAAATCGTTCCTGAGGCAGGCGGTCAAGCGGTTTCCTTGAGGGGCTGCCTCAGGAACGATAAACTAGCAAAGGCTGTGAGAATTGACTGCCAATCTGTTGGACTGGCATTTGTGCATACCCATACTAAACAGCGAGGAGCCGCTTTTAAGAGGTCAGTTCCGGATAGCGTGAAGAATCAACAGATTCGAATCATCTGGTTGGCAAACGACCAGAAGATATTCAGCTTTAATCCGGAGGTGTTTCCCTCTGAAAACAATATGATCGTCGACCCGATCATTCAGGTGGTAACAGAAAAAAACAGTCTCGTGGCAGACAGGGCGAACGTATTGGGTGGCGGCGGAGCCAGTGACCCGTTGAAGGTAAGATTGATTAACAGAGATACGACGATGACCTACAAGGCATTGGAGCCTGAGCTCAAAAGGTTGAAGTTGGATGATAATATGAAACACCTGGTCACGGTCGACCAGTTCGTTTCTCAGCAAATCTATAACCTGCAAAAGCAGATGAAACAGCTTTTTTTCATTAGTCTTGGCCTGATGGCGGGGTTGTTACCGCTTGTGGTGCAAAATCTGACCATATTGTTTAACAAACACCAGCGCAAGTTTATTGTTCGCAGATTGTTCGGTACAGGTTTTTTCCGAACGTATAAAGAGTTCCTTTTGATATTCTCAATGACATGGGCGTTTCAGTTGTTCATCTGCTTTCTTGTGAACAGAGGAATACTGGCAAGTTTTTTGCAGATCGTGGCAAGTGTATTGGGAATGGGAGGCTCTGTCAACAGGGCGGTGGGAACGGCTGACATCCAGTGGTTTGCAGCAGCAGGAGTGTTGGTTGCAATTGAATTTATCGTTTCTGTTATTGCTCTTGTGATCGTAGAGCGGAGAAACAAGGTAAACGTTTTAAAGGGAGGAATTGAGTAAAGGATGAACCCGGTATGTGAACTTATAGAAGTCAGAAAAAGCTATGCCGACCACGTTGTTCTGGACAATATAAACCTGACCGTTTACGAGGGAGAGATGGTGGCGATTACGGGGAAAAGCGGTTCTGGAAAATCAACAGTTCTCAATCTGATTGGGATGCTTGAAAGAGCGGATCGTGGAATTATTAAGCTGTTCGGGAAGGAAATTCCCCGTGTCGGATCTGCCCGGGCCAATAAACTCCTAAGAACTCGTATTTCATATCTGTTTCAGAATTTCGCACTGATTGATAACGCCACGGTAGACTATAATTTGGAAATTCCATTGCTATATTCAAAAAAAACAAAGAAGGAAAAGCAGGAGATGAAACGAGAAGCCCTAGAAAAGGTCGGACTGAATATCCTCCTCAGCAAAAAAATACATGCGCTTTCAGGAGGGGAACAGCAAAGAGTTGCTATCGCAAGGATCCTGTTAAAGCCCTGTGATTTAATCCTTGCGGATGAACCCACCGGTTCTTTGGACTCCGAGAACAGAAACGAAATTATAAATATATTAAATGGATTGAATGAATTGGGGAAGACAATCATTATCGTTACTCATGACCCGGAAGTAGCAAAAGCATGTAGTAGAAATATAAAATTATCATAAGAGCAAGTGGTATATGTTGCAAAGGCGCTGATTGTCGGACACACGACGGGCTATTTTGGGTTGAATATTTTATTTGCTTGGCAACGAAAAAGGTGATCATTCTGGATAAGGTGATAGGCAAGATTCTTCTGTATGTCCTGTTCCAGTTTTTTATTACGCTGATCACGTTTATGACGTATCCGACCGATATTTTTCGCGGCTTTGGGCGAATCGTTTTGTTTACCGTGATCCCGGCCGGATTTGTTTCCTATATGCCGATCGGGCTGCTACGGCAGGTGGACGTAACATTTTTGCTGGAGGCGTTGGGATGCGCCTTGCTGCTGCTGGCGGGATCGGTTTGGGTGTTTCACATCGGGCTGCGGCGGTACAGTTCGGGCAATCTGATGGGAATCCGCATGTAAGGAGGCGAGCGGGATGATCATTCGGGAGCGCAGGTTGGAGGATACGGGTTCGTCTGTTTCAACTGGCAAGCGATCCGGAAGTCACCCGATTCTTCACCTGGCGGGCGACGGTGGAAGGGATTCGCGAGCATACGGAAACCATGATCGAGGAAGAGCGGCGGGGCACCGGTCTCAGCCGTACGATTCTCGATGAACGGGGGAATCCGATCAGCGTGATCAGCCTGCACAAGATCAACCAGGAAACGGGAGAAGCAACGCTTGGCACCTGGCTCGGCCGCCCGTACTGGGGCAAAGGGTATAACCGCCGGGCGAAGGATGCGATATTGCGACTCGCGTTTGAAAAAATGGCCTTGCGCCGGGTGTACATCGGAGTCGACCCGCGAAACGGGCGGTCGTTGCGAGCCGTGGAAAAATTGCCTTACGCCCGGCCGGTTGCCGAAGTGCCGGATGAGTATCGGAATGCGTGTCAAGGTGAGACGAATTGGTTTGTGGTGACAAGGGAAGAGTTTACTCGTGCGTTGAACGGGGAGTGGGGGAATGAGTAGGAGAGAGATGTATTTCGATTAGGAATCACAACAAAAACTATAATATGGATAGGGTTAGAGAGTATAAAAGAGAATCATAGAGGTATTTTTCCTAAGCAGGGAAAATTCAGGTTATTTTGTCGTGGACATAATTACCAACGTGTGAGAATATAGAGGCTGGATATACAATTGTTGATCCAATAAGCTTTATGAGTGAAGCGTTATTCTTCATTTGATTTGGTTTTATCAGATCAAGTTATGGAAACGATGATCTGATAAAATAGGAACCGCCTCCAACCAAATAAGCTTCCGAGCAAGGAAGCTTCTGTTAAAGGAGCTTCCTTGCTTTCAAATAAAGGAAGTGATGGAATGTTTTTTCAAGAATTAAAAAGAGGTTTATTGAACAAACGGATGTTGTTTGTTGTCTTGATTGGTCTTGTTTTGATTTATTTATCCGCCTATTCAAGAATTTTAAAATCAATCACTTTTGCTGCCCTCGATGCACCTGATATTATAGGAAATACGGAAGTGATTCAGCAGCTAATCACCAACGGGCAAAACAAATACCATATTTGGCATCAAAGTTTTTTCTATTTGGCAACCTTTTTTCCTCTTCTTGCGATCTTGCCTTATTCGGCCTCTTTTCTGGAGGAAAGAAACTTAAACTTTTATTACTTTGTTGCCTCCAGGACTTCGTATACAGCTTATGTGAGAACGAAGTATATAGTGAATTTCCTGGTTGGGGGCTTGGCAATCTTCCTCCCGGAATTCTTGTTCTACACGGTAATTTCTCTGGTATTTAAAAATGAGGTTCTTCCGACTTTTGTTTTTAAACCAATTGGTTTTCTTGCGTCGGTATTTTCTACCCATCCTGAACTGTATATCTGGATGATTTTCGCAACCCATTTCCTAATGGGAGCCTGTTTTGCCAGTATTGCTATATGTTTATCCAGTTTTGTAAAGAGAAAGATCATAGTATTTGTGGCTCCTTTTTTGTTTTATGTCATAAGTGGTTTTGTGTTGGAAGCAATTTTGAATCTCTTCAGTTTTTCTCCGTTGCAGTGGTTTACTATGATGTACAACGATCACGTAAATCCAGGGATTATGTATGGGTCTCTTGCCGGTCTGCTTCTCCTCAGTCTGGCACTTTATACCACGAGAACAAGAATGGAGAGAATAAATGGATAAACATGGAGTCTTTTCAGATCGTACGGTGGTTCTGCAATATTCGAAACAAAAAATCAATCAGGCGTCTATGAAATTCAAAACTTTGTTGTTTCTCTTGATAATTGTAATGATGACTTTCCTGGATAGTGTGAGTTTAAAGAATTCCATTCAATTTACAAATTCATGGGACTTAATCTTCGATATAGTAGACAACAAGTATATTCAGCTATATTTCTTCCTTTTCTTCTTTTTGTTCTATGTTTTTGACGTTTGTCACGATAAGCAAATCACCCATTACATAATGCTAAGGTTACGACAGAAAACGAAATGGCTCTATGCAAAAATCGGGAGCCTGCTTGTCTTGGGAACGGTCTACACTCTGCTGTACACTGGTCTCGTCTGTCTTCTGGCACTGCTTTTTCAAGGCTATGATTCCAGTTGGAGTCAAGGAGTGTCTGGCCTACAGCATGGGATTTATACCCCTTTTGTCACACCTGTCCAGGGACTGGGTATGATTTTTGTTCGATATTTGCTGAGTGTATGGTTGGTGTCCATTCTGTATTTGCTGATCTATACCTTGAGCAAGAAACATCGCAACACCAAAGCGAGGTCAAGTCCGGATTTTTGTGTAAATTCTTTTTGGGTTGGAGTTTCTCTGTCCATGGCTTTGCCCAGGCTGAATTGAACCGCATCAGGAGAGATTCGTCAAGGAGAGCACTTGACCAACCTCTCCTGATGCGGTATGTCGTTTGCTA
>NZ_AQXL01000051.1 GCF_000376225.1 Effusibacillus pohliae DSM 22757 | reverse complement strand
CGCGGTCTGGCATGCCGTGAGCCTTGAAATACTGGGCCACTTCATCGTGAATCACTGCACGAATCCGGCCGGTTTCCCCAGAATCATATCCGGGTAGCTACGGTTCCCGCATCTGCTATAATGGAGGCATCCAAACAATGAAGGGAGACGCGTTATGTGCGGACGCTATACCCTGACGGCAGAAATCGATCAGGTGATGACTCGGTTCGGTGTCTCGACGATCACCGCCGACTACCAGCCACGCTACAATATAGCCCCCGGACAGCTCATCATGGCTGTCATAGCGGATTCCGGCAAACGCAGGATCGGACAGCTCAAATGGGGACTCGTGCCGTTCTGGGCGAAGGATGAGAAGCTCGCGTTCAAAATGATCAACGCCCGCGCGGAAACAGTCCACGAGAAACCTGCATACAAGCACGCGTTCCAACGGAAACGCTGCATCATTCCAGCGGACGGGTTTTATGAGTGGAAGGCGACGCCGGCCGGCAAGCAACCAATGCGGATCACACTTCGGAGCGGTGAAATTTTCGGGATGGCCGGCCTGTTCGACACATGGGAGGCTCCGGACGGGCGGAAAGTGCATACGTGTACCATTCTGACCACGAAGCCGAACGAACTCATGGCGGAAATCCACGATCGGATGCCCGTGATTCTTCGGCCGGAGGACGAGGAAATTTGGTTAAACAGGGATGCGTACGACCAAGATCTATTGCTTTCGCTCTGCCAGCCGTTTCCGGCGGAGGAGATGCGGGCGTATCCGGTTTCGCAGATGGTCGGGAACGTGCGGATTGATTCCTCGAAGTGCATTGAAGAATATTTACCAGAATAAGCTTGTCTTGTCCGGGTTAGATTTTAGTTTTCGCTCTGTTCGCTTAAAGTGTAAGATGACAACAGGGAATTTGTTGTCCTATGATCGAATTTGAAGTTCTATACCACAAAAAAGGAGGTTAATATTTTGATTAATGCAGATAAGGTCACGCAATGGAAGAAGGACATCCAAGATTCAGTTGATATGTATAATGACTGGTTTTTGAAGTTTGCCCCTGATACATATCGGGAGAGCAGGAAAAAGGCTACTAGTGAAGTTCGGGAGGCATTTAACCTAACGAAGGACTTGCGGGATATCAATCCGACCGCACTAAAAAATTTTCCTAAGGTATTGCCTACGTTGCGTATGTGCACGTCTCCCCCCTTAGCTCGAGACCGGCTTGTTGGGCTGGCATCTACCACAAAAAATCTGGTTGGAGTACTGGAGGAAGGGAAGCTACCAGCAAGAATGAAGGCTTCTGATCTCGATAATCATCTCGAACGAATTTGTGATACCATTCTCTTCCTTTTGGATATAGATATTTTCCCTTGGCTCGTTACAGAAAATCCTCCCGAAGAGAATGAACGTGATCGTGCAGCGACTATCGTAGCGGATAGGCTCACAGGTGCCGTGGCTGACCCAATCATCCGTAATGCTCAGGAAGAACGTCAATTGAAAGCAATTAAGGCATTCTTGGAAGAATTGGAATACCAGTATGAGGATCCTGAACCAGGGACTACACCTATTGAGATAAAGCCAGGAACATTCTGTTTTAGGTATAACGTTAAGGTCAAACAAGAGGAAAAAGACGTTAATATTCCGATTGATGTTGTGATTCAGCCAAAGGAGCCTCGTGACAACTTGATGCCGATTTTCATCGAGTGCAAGTCGGCTGGTGACTTTACAAACACTAATAAGAGACGTAAAGAAGAGGCAACTAAGGTGCGCCAACTCAAGGATACATATGGAGAAGAAGCGCAACTGTATCTTTTCCTGTGTGGTTATTTCGATGCCGGTTATCTCGGTTATGAAGCTGCGGAGGGATTGGATTGGATTTGGGAACACCGAATCGAGGACATGTTGCAATTGGGGCTCTAACGGTTGACCTTACTGAAACAGAAGAGATTCGACTAACAGAGCAGAATCGATTAGACGAAATGAGCACAGCAGCAGAGAGGAACGCCTTGGGGCAGTTCGCAACACCGCCCCAACTGGCTCGGGACATAGCTCAGTTTGTTGCCAGCCTTTGGGGCCAAAGAGAAGATCGGATTCGATTCCTAGAGCCTGCTGTTGGCTCAGGTTCTTTTTATTCTGCTTTACTCCAGACCATTCCAAAGCATAGATGGAATTCTGCTTTGGGAATCGAAATAGACCCTAAGTTCGCAAACATTGCTCGTAAACTTTGGAGGCCTTTTGGTCTAGAAGTTCAGGAGGCAGATTTCACTCGATTAGTACCTCCTGAATCAGATAAGGAACGAGCAAACTTGATTGTAACGAATCCACCATATGTCCGTCACCATCACCTGGACAGAGAAACTAAGGTCTGGTTGAAGGCTCAAGTTAAACTTCGTCTAGGGCTAGACATCAGTGGTCTTGCAGGACTGTACTGCTATTACCTACTGCTGTCTGATGCGTGGTTGGCGTCTGAGGGGATCAGCATATGGTTGATTCCCACAGAGTTCATGGAAGTGAACTATGGGGCAACTTTGCGTCGCTATCTCACGGAGAGAGTAACCCTTCTGCATGTCCACGTATTTGACCGAAATGATGTGCAGTTTGATGACGCCCTCGTCTCTTCCGCGATTGTGGTTTTTCAAAAGAAACAACCTCAGCCAAATCATGAAGTCACTTTATCCTTTGGTAATAGCTTGACTGCCCCAAAGGTGACTACCAAAATTTTGGCTGGAAAACTTGGCAAGATACGAAAGTGGACAAGCCTTGTTACTTCTTCTAAGACATCTGACGATAAAAACATTGACCAGATTACGCTGTCCAGCCTGTTTATCATCAAAAGAGGGCTCGCAACGGGGGCCAATGACTTCTTCATTTTGCATCGGTCGGAAGCCAAGGCAAAGGGTATTCCTGAGAAGTTCTTAAAGCCTGTTTTGCCTAGCCCTCGCTACATGCGAGAAACGGTTATAGAGGCCCAACCTGACGGATACCCAGTACTTCCTGACCAGTATTGTTTGATTGACAGCGACCTACCTGAAGACGTCATAAAACGAGAGTACCCTGACTTCTGGGCCTACCTAGAGCAAGGGAAAGCAATGGGTGTTCACAAGGGATACCTTGCTAGTAAGCGGAAACGTTGGTATCAGCAGGAGAATCGCGAACCTGCTCCTTTCCTTTGCACATATTTGGGACGGGATAAGGGGGGGAAGGGAAAGCCATTCAGATTCATTTGGAACAAGTCTCGGGCGCTGGCCACTAACACTTACCTACTTCTTTATCCGACTGAGTTGCTTGCAGAGGCTCTCAAGAAGGAGGAGTCTTTATATGCTGTTATCTTTGGACTTTTACAAAACATTGACGTTGCCGACTTACTCGGTGAGGGCAGAATGTACGGTGGCGGTTTGTACAAGTTAGAGCCGTCCGAACTTGGGAGAGTTCCTGCCACCAAGTTCCTGGAGGCTATTAATGGAGTTGTCGAGCCTCGAGGTGGAAAAGGCTAATGCTCAAAACGAATTAAAATAAGGAGTTGAAAACAACAATACCTGCAAACAGAGCGTAACAAAAAACCGCCTCGCTGGGCGGTTATTTTTTCGGGGTTTTGCCATCAAGAAATACGTCGTTCGTATTCTTCACCTCGTCCTTGTAGATCCCCAGCGACCAGATTCCTTTCTTGGCCTCACGTGCCTGCATTTGCAGTTTCGTGAACAAATCGACGTACTTCACATTCGGGGGAATCGTCATGAGCTGGGCATATCCTTCTTTCAACAGGATCGCGTTGTACATATATTTTTCAACATCCTCCTGCGTTTTCGGCTCCTGCAGGTAAAGGTAGGCCAGCGTCCGTCCGTATTTGTCTTTGGGCTGTACATCCGTTTCGACAAAGACTTTCTTCCCTTGCAGTTGGGACTTCGTGAAATCGCTGGCTTCCTTTCCCATCGGCATCGGTTCCACGCCGGGTTTCACGGATTCCGGAGTGTTGACGCCGATCAGCCGGACTTTTTCGCCGCCCTCAACTTCTACTGTGTCGCCGTCAGCTACGTGCGTTACGGTCGCCCAGCGGCCTTTGATATTGACCGAAGCTGTCGGTTGCTGTGCTGCCGGTTGCTTCGTTTCAGTCGCTACCTTTGTTTGATTTGCCGGGGCTGCGTTGTCCTTCGGAGCGGTACATCCAGCCAGCAAAGCAATCGAAACGATTGCTATGTATAGTTTTTTCATGACGCATTCCTCCTACGGCATATTTATTTGGCATGGCTTCAAAAGCAGCGGCCCCGAGTGCTGCCAAAAAGTCTACTCGGACAGGCGATTGCGTACAGCTTGAACCAATGGGACTGTCAACATCGGATGTAAAATCCCCAATAGCATCGGA
>NZ_AQXL01000050.1 GCF_000376225.1 Effusibacillus pohliae DSM 22757 | reverse complement strand
TCTTCTTTTCTCTTCTCTTCTTTTCTCTTCTCTTCTTTTCTTTTAGGGGCCACTGGTTCCGAACCGGTTCCGAACTGGTTCCCCACCGAATTTCCCTTTTGGTCACTTTCAGGGTGAACTGGTGGGGCTGGATACTTCGACGGCTGCGGTTTCTTGATCGTCTGGTGTTTGAGAAAGTTCCGCACCTGTATGTAAGTCTGGTTGTCCACTGTATAGACCACGATCAAGTTTCGCTCCATCAGTTGCTCCAGCCATCCCTGCACCATGTCACTTGTGATGGTTTCGTCGTACGGGAAAATGAGGGATCGCAGCAATGCTGGCCGCCCGGGAAGCCGCCCCTCATCGTCCGCCTGACTGATCAGCCCCGCGAAGAGAAGCCGAGCAAGTGGCTCACACATGCCCAACTTCTCATCCATCCAGAACCCCGGGTCTATCATCCGTTTGCGAGCCACAGGCTCCTCTCCCCCTCACGTGATAATATCAGGCATCTCATCCCACGTTCGGCCGTCCAGAATCCGGCCGGCTTTCTTTTTCCCAAACCTGCAAACTGCTGTATCGGGATCGAAATTGAACCAGAGCTTGCCTTTGATTCTAGGCTCGTGTTCATGTACTGGCGCCCATTCCCCCCACTGTTTGAAGAAGAACGGCACATTTGCTTCCCGACACTGATCCCGAATATCCCGCACCCAATCCGGATGCATGGGTCGTGCTCCGAGCCCGGACTCCCCGCCGACAATGACCCAGTTAATGCGTCGATCGGGCCCGCTAATACTGACTGATGGTCGAGTCGCTTCCGGAAGATACTGCTTCTCCCAACCGGTTAGTGCATCCCACTCGATACGTCGGGAACCGTAGCCTTGGGTAAGTTTTTGTCCAAGGTTAATACGTGTCAAATCCACCGGACCTAGCAATGGCTCGCAAGATACGAACCGAACAACCGCCGGCGTTTGCAGAAGAAGCGGAATCCGCTCGTCCGCCCAGCGTTGATCTTCGACCGTTACGCCGAGCCAGACGTTTGGCAACGGAAAGATACTCTCGTAACTTGAAACGGTCTCGACATACTCCGAAAACAGCATGTCCGGATCATCCATAATGACCACACCGTCAAGAGACTTGCTCCACCGCTCAATCAGGTTCACTGGTTCTGGACTCAAATACGATTGCATCCGATCCGGCCGCTTTGTGAGAATTATGAATGTGTGACTTGACTTGTTCTTAAGCCAGCAAGCCATCATGATCCCGAATAGCTGATCGATGTACCAATCAGGCACAACTTCATGAAACAGATCCGACATGCTATTCACAAACACCCGGCGCGGCTTCCGCCACCTTAGCGGCTCCGTCAATCGTTCCGTATGCAAATTCACATTTTCTGCCGCATGCGCCGCCGTCCAAGGCTTCGTCGTCCATCCGAACCGATGCGAAATTCGCTCGGCGTAACAGTTTTCACAGCCTGGTGAAACTTTGGAGCAGCCTGTAACTGGATTCCAGACGTCCGTGGCCCATTCGATTTTGGTTTGTGCCATCTTCCTTTGTTCCCCTTTCTTGCAGGTCAACAATTACATCACTCCCGCAACGCGGGCAGATTTGGCCGCTTCAGGAGGGGCAAACATATCCGCAACGCGGGCATTTCAGCATTTTGCTCCCACCTTTCCTACCCGTCTAAAGCGGATCCTCTGAACTTCCGCTTTTTCCTCAATTTGAACCTCATACCCCAGTTCAAAAAGACGTTTAGATACTTTGGAAGCTGTGGTTTCGTCAATGCACGAGATCATGCACCATCCGTCCCCAAACCGCTGTGCACTTTTTCTGATCGCATGCAACTCTCTCAGAATCACAACTTTCTCCCCTCCTCACTTTTTGCTGAGTCACGAACAAACTTTACAGACTTCCAAACGCCATTGATCCGTACACCAACCGCTATGACTGCTCGCTTCATCGTAATAACCTCCCCGGAATGATTTACCAATTGAAAATCCGGGGCCTCTGCGCTAAAATGAATGTGAGCTTAATTGGCCAGCGGCCCTTTCGTAGGGCAGAGGCCCCTTTTCAGGGCAAATAGCCCCTTGGGATGGGAACTGGTGGGAGCGGCAACTCATACAGCCAGTTCCTTTTCATTTGTCTGTGAAAGCAACCTCCTTTGCTTGTCCACTATTAATTGTTGCCTGACGGCTTCAATCTCGCATTCACTGCACTGCTCCAGATATCCTGAGCATCTGCTACAAAAACTGTTTAGGTTCTCAAGAATCTGACTGATTTTCACTTCGTACCTCCTCTCTTGAGCAAAGGCTTGTCCACCTGTCGATAAGGTAACGAGTATGATCCAAACTCCCTCCCCTCGTAATGCTTGTCCACTAGCGCCGGGCTGGCCGGCGGTCAATCCATCCAAATCGTTTTTCTTGAGAACGATACACTCCGGTAAAACTCGATCACATCCGGGTTTTGGCGGTAATATTCTTCATCTCGCCAAAGAGGGATACGAAAGTGGTTTTCCATGAGGGTCATTAATTCGGCCAGCCGAATGTCACGCTCATAATCAGGTACATCCAGTTGCATGATTTGTTGGTAGTACTCCCGCCAAGGGGCTAGTCTGTCTGGTTTCTCAGTGATTGTCGTCATCATGTTCCAACTCCTCTCTCTGAAATCGATAAATTCGAAAGGATTCTCCCACTCGTTGATCGAATGCTTTTTGGGCTGGTATAGAAAACTCAACGAAACGGAGAATTGAATTATGACTACTTGGAACGACATTCAAAACTGTTATGAAGGCCGGTATATCATTCTCAATTTGGTTTCAGACAAAATTTCCTTGATCAACGTTGTCGAATTTGCGACAAGAATCAGTTATGATAGCCATACTTTTAAGATTAAATTGCGAAGTGGTGGAGAAATCCATTTCCCCTCAACCTTAGAACCCTACATTGACGACGAAGATCGGCTCGTTTGTATCAATGATGATGGGGATTTTATTTTCATCACGCCTTCCCCTGTTCAACCGGTGTAGGCTCAATATTGTTTGTGTGTGCCTTTGCATTCTCAAACGTCATCAAAACCCTTGCTACTGTCCAGCTCAAAGAGCGTTGCCATTCTTCATCAGTTTCCGGACGCCGAAGCGCATTGATTATTGCAAGTTGGCTTGGGTGCAAAAGCTGAGCGTCCGGAGACACGGCTTTTGCCAGTCTGAAATACGCTTCTTCATATCCCCGCGCCGGAATCAGAGCAATCACCGGCTTACCGCTGCAGGCCAACTGTACGAACCTTTCCGCCCTTTTCCGATCCTCTTCTGTTGCAGCTTCACCATTCGAAGGGTCAATGTCGATCATGCTTAGTGTCTCGGTGTTTTCACCCATCGCCTTTCGCAAAGCTTCCACCTGCTGCATGGCTCCTTCATAAGCCAATTTGTTGATCTTTCCTCCTGGAACATAAATCAGCACCGCAGGCATTGTCGTCTCCCTCCTTTCAAGGAGCTAGTCTGTAATTCAAAGGTTTGTGAGGTGGATTCGTACAAAGCTCTAGTCATCTGGCAGCCGTTGGTGCTGGTCATCTGGCAGGTTCCAGATGCGCAGCGTCACGCTGGTTCCTCTCCTTTCGCATCAATCTCCCTTGCGATCTCCACGAGCCGCCGAACTGCCGGGTTGCCACTTTCCCACTCCCGCTTGAACCACTCCCGCTGCTCGTCCGGCTCCATCGCGATGACTCCGCATGGCGAGTGAACCGTGATCTTGCTGTTACCGACTTGAAACACCCGTGTTACCATGCCGCTCATCTCCCCTTTGTATAGGGTATGAGCGACGGCTTGGCCATCTTTCTTCACGATTCACTCCCTCCTCTCCCTTAAAACCGGCTCAGTACGATCTCTTCCTTGATCATGCGAGCCAGCTTTAACACGTCTTCGATCGCATCCTGCTTCGTGTAGTTCGGATCTTCTGCAAGTCCCTGTGCGATGTTGTATGCCTGATTGAGCAGCTGCCCGAGAACCGCGACCTGTCCCAATTGCTCAACCGGGTTCACTTGATCACCACCTACAGGATTTTTCACCCTACACATCGAATTATTGTCCGAAGGACGGGAACTTTGGCGAGTGTTCTTCCGGTCTTCGATGGAAGGGGTGCAAAATATGACCGCCCTCGACTGCCCATATGCGGCGACTCCCCCCCTATGCCGTGGCAGATTCGTCGGTTTCGTCGAGAAGTTCACTGATGCTGACTCCGAGTGCATTCGCCAGTTTTTGCAGAATCTTGGTCGTC
>NZ_AQXL01000049.1 GCF_000376225.1 Effusibacillus pohliae DSM 22757 | reverse complement strand
CACGGTGGCTTCGTCGTCAATTGTGGACGACGGATTTTACACCACTACCTGAGACTTTAACCCTTCTGCCGTCAGACATTATTGCGACTCGAAAAGATTGCGATTCAAGAAACTGATGGAGGAAATAGCGTTGTTCTGAACCGGCAAACAAGAAGAAGGGAGATGCATCCCTGGGTTGTTGCTTATCAGGCAGATCTCCGGTCGAAGGGCAGAAAAGGGAACAGTGTTCGGGGGCAGGGATATATTGCACAGGACTTTATGGATTGGTTGGGAACCTTGCCTAAATTTCAATCCTCAGAAGTTTCTGCGATCAGTTTGTATGCTTTGACGTACCATGACGTTTCCGATTATCTGAAGGTACTCAAGCGGAAAGTTCTCAGTGGGGAAACAACGGAAAATTCGGCCTCCCATACAAGCACAATCACCTTATCGTTTCTGAGGTTCTGTAGGAAACGATTCGGACTCCAAGACGTCGTTCGGGATCTTACGGGTCTTCCTCAAGGCGAGACAATTGATTGGTGGATTCCTGCTCCACATCAAATCAAGCACTTTTTTGAGGTTGTGATGGAATATTCCCCCATGCCCGAAATGCACTTTTGTCTGTTTGGAACGATGTATTTGTTGGGGTTGAGGCCGGGAGAGGCATTGGGATTTCAGTGGGAAGGTGTGGATGTAGAGGGAGGGGAAATTGAGTTTCTTGCGAAAGGCGGGAAATGGAATCGTATGCCATTGATTGGTCCATTAAAGGATTCGTTCAAGGATCTGCAAAAGCTCCAAGGGAAGAATACGGGAGACGTTTTTACCACTTGCTCCGGGGAAAAAATGTCTAACCGTTATATGCACATGGTTTTCCGGATGTTTGCAACGATCTCGGGTTGGCCGCATGATTCGTTTCCTCGTGTATTTCGACATGCTTTCTGCACGCACTTGCTTCTCGAAACCGGTGATTATCTCCGTGTGAATCGATTGGCGAGACATAGTAAGTTGAATACAACGGAACGGTATGTGCATGTCACGCAGCAGCATTACCAGGATGCCGCAGACATAATCCAAAAAACTTTACGCTTGCCATCATCGATTGGAGGTGATTTCGATGCCGATTCCTGTACCGCAGCATATTGCTAGTGCAAACAGGCTTCTGGACCAGCTATTGGCGCAATTGGGACCGGAGGGGCTGGCCGTTGAGTTGCATCGTCGGGGATTAATGTCTTCCATGGGGCAGAAAAGTGTGGAACCCTGCTCCATGGAACGGGCCTTGTTTGAATTCGAGGAACAGGTACGTTTGACTTCTTCGATGGAGACCCGGAAAACGTACCTGAATGAAATTGAGCAGTTTCAACGATTTGTGGAAAACAAAGGAATGCTTGGACGGGATGTGGATGAAGTGTTGATTGAACATTTCATTGGGGACTATTTGTCCATGGAGCACTATGCACCGGCCACCCGCAACAAAAAAATCAGTGTGTTGCGCAAGTTCTGGAAAGAGGCGCTAAGACAAAACTGGATCAACAAAGAGATCCCTGACCTACTCAAAACTGAACGGGTTGACCAGAAGATACCAAAGGCGTTAAGTGAGACGGCGGTAACAGAAATTCTGGAATGGGCCCGTCAAACCAAATACGGGGTTAAGTATTTCGTATTGATCTCCACGACGCTTGGCACAGGGTGCCGCATTGGAGAGGTTGTGAATATTCGGATACGGGATATCGATTGGGAAGGACGTAAGGCCATTGTCTTTGGAAAATACCACCGGGAAGGAAGGCCTGTTTGGCTCGGAAAGGAATTGACCTCGCTATTACGGGAATATGTGACATTTTTGTACGGTGAGGATGCGATCCATAGCCCACAGAAGCAAAACCTGTTTCTTTTTTCAGCAACCGGCGGAATGGAGCCTTTGTGCAAAAATTCCGTTGGGGAAACATTCAAACGCATCGTCACGAAAATGAGAACGATTTCGGAAGACGAGAAAGCCCATATTTCTTTCCATTGTCTACGCCACACCTATGCCACGAATGGAATGTTGACCGGAGTCGACTTGTACACTCTGAGCAAGTTGCTTGGCCACCGACATGTCAGCACGACAGAAATTTACCTTTCTGTTGGGGATTACCATTTACAACAAGCAGCCGAAAAAGCGCAGGGGAACTTGAAGCTGCATTGGGGGTGATAGGATGCTTGAACGAACACACTACTACAAGCTGTGGTGCGAACGGATTCGTGTACGACCGACCACGCTGGAACGGTACAAGCGTGAATTGTCTATATTCGACCGTTTTCTCACCGATATCAAAGGGATTCAGGAAGGGGATTTTGACATTGATAACTTCTATATCGATGCCTTGGGCAGAACCTACCCGATGGATCGGGAGATCATTGAGGAGTTTGTGGAGTATCTTGAGGACGAATATGCAGATCGTCCATCCGTCCCGCAGAACTGTTTCAGCGCCGTAAAAAGCTTTTTCTCGACCTTAAAGAAAAATGGAATCATACAAGTGGACCCTACCCTTAATGCTACAGGTCCCAAATTTTATCACAGCCAGCGGCGAATCAGTTTGACGCATGAGGAGCTGCAAAAGCTGGTCGAAGCAGCCGAACGAAAAGATCCTTTTACCAAGAGGTTTGTTGCGTTGGTTCTTGTGATGGCTCACGCCGGACTGCGGAATCGGGAAGTACGCTTTTTGACTCGGGATCGTGTTGACTTTTTTCATAACTTGCTGATCATCGATAAGGGGCAAAAACGGGCACCTGGTACGGTTCAAATGTCCCCCTTGTTGCACGCAACATTGAAAATCTATCTTGATCACGACTGGTGGAAGAGACTGGCATCCAAGAGTGGAGCGCAATATGTATTTATGGCCGAACGGGGAGAGATGATCAAACTTGAACAACTGATTGCGATCGTGAAAAAATTGGCAAATGAAGCGGGAATTGCAAAGAGTGTGACCCCCCATGTACTGCGTTATACAGCAGCCACCGAGATGTATCGATCGGGTGTTCATCCAGCCATTATACGCCGACATTTGCGCCATAAAAACGAAAATACGACTCTGCGGTATATTCACCCTACCTCGAAGGAAGATCGGGAAGCATTGGAAAACTTCTCGATGAAAGGGGTTTTGGAAGGGGTTTGTGCGGCATTTAAGAGGGACATTAAGGGGAGAGCATCACTGAAGAGATCATAAACCACAATGTGGGTGTTAAGTTCTGTCATCCTACTCCGTATGCACAAGGAGCAGGATGACAGCCCGGATGGGGAAAAGGGATCAGTCCCCTCTCTTAATCAAGCGGTTAGAGCCAAGTGAACATCTATACGTGCAAACTCCCGTAAGCACTGGATCGTGTTGAAGTCATAAACACAAACCCCTTTCTCGATGCCGGGAGTTAGGACCGTCACGTCATGTTGGGAAAGCCACATAAGATTGTGAAGAATCTCCGATTGAACGGAACCCAATTGGCGAAGGCTGGGCATGAGCAAAAACCGGATGTCTTGATTCCACTTGATGACTCCCCGAAGCTCTGGCCACGAGAAACCGATTAATTCTCCTTCCACCTGAAACCCCCAAGTTTCACTGCTGTCACGAAGATACATCCATTCGACTTCGGAACCAGTTTTGTCAAGCCAAATTGAACATTTATCCATGATCATCATCCTTTCTTTTTGGTCTATAAACACAATATAAAAATTCAAAGACAAAACTCAAATTTTACAGAGAGAAAATTGTAGAGATGTTTTTTCCGGGTAACAGGATCTGAAGAGAGGGCTCCCGGCGTACATAGAACGGTGTGCAAATGAAGACCCGAGTAGGAATCATGCAAGAGATTTGGGATGGATCGGCAACACACTTTCCTATC
>NZ_AQXL01000048.1 GCF_000376225.1 Effusibacillus pohliae DSM 22757 | reverse complement strand
GGGCAGTGAATGTCAACCATTCCGAGACCCAGCATACAGGAGGCGCTTTTTGTTTTGCAAACCGCATTTTAATTCATCACAGGAATAGCTCCTTTTCTGTTTATCGTGTGAAAGATAAGAAAAGAATGCCTACCATGCAACAAGAAAGTGAGATTGATGAGATGTTTCAGTTAGCCGCCCTGCAAATTTAATCTACAAGGTTGCTGCTTTGGAGGTCAAAATTTAGAAATTTGACCTCCCGCTCCCAGCGTACGGCATGGCGACAAATCTAGTCAAAAATTACGAGCCAAAAATACAAAAATTTTTCCCATGAGCGTCGAGACACAGGATGCTGAACGCCAAACAATCGGAGGAGGCTTATATGAATTCGAGTCCACAATACGTACAAGTCACTTTACCTACCGTAATCGGTGACCTGAAACTGGTGGTTTTCCCCGATGACGCTCTTTGGGTATGCCAACAGGTGGAGAAAGTAGCGGGTGACTTGGATCATGCTCGCTGCGCATTCATTCATGTCGGAAGCAATGCAATCATCTTGGAACGAGACATCGCCATGTCGGAGTTGCGATTTTTCGTTCAATGTTATCGGCCGAGTGACCCAACGACTGACATCGAACCAGAGCTTGAGATCATTGACCTTGTTCTGTAACTCTTCATCCTGATGTCCAGCTTTTCCGTCAGAAAGTAGGTGATCACCATGTCATGAACACCATGGAATCCCAGCAAACGGTCAAATTCTCACCCATGATATCATTGGCAAAACTATCACTTCACATGGAACGGTTGAAACACTAGGGGGTATCGAAATGCTAAAAACAATCGTCAGCAGTCGAGAACTTCTGGCATCCCAGATCGGCCTGAGCTACTCAGGCTTGGCCAACCGACTGCCCAGAAACTTCTACGGGCAGACCGTTTTGGGGATGTCTGGAAAAAAGGAATACCATATTGCGGCGCAGCATCACTATCGCTTCCAAACACTCTTGTCAGCTTCTCCTCGCCTTTCCAGTGTTGCGGTTAACAGGTTGATGAAAGAGCGGCAGGTGGACTTCGACCGCAGCAGGGACAAATGGTCTCACCTCATGACGCAGTTTTTGCAAAAGCACCCGTCCCTTGACCCTTACATCGAGGCGTATCCGCTTGCGGATCTGGAGTTGCTCGGCAGAGTCACTTCGGCTCTTCCATGCCTGATCCCCCGCTACAACGAAAAAATCTATCTCGACGACGGTCCGGAGTGGGGACCCTATCTCCGGAACCTGTCGGTTCTGCTCGACCAAATGGAAGAGGATGTCAACCTGTTGCTCGATCATTTCAACAGTGTTATCGGGACTCGGCCAGATCTGCCCTTCGAGCCGGAACTACAACTGGCCCGACAAGCCATCCATGAGCACATGGGATCGGCCCCACAAACCGGCATTCCGTTCTCCCAGGCCACGGTTCTTCCCTTTGTCTCACAGGTTCATTTTTCAAATACCCCGTACCTTTGGGCAGATATTTTGACCGCTATGGGGCATGTGGATGTACAGGTGGTTGATCGATCCGGAGACGGAAACCGGGATGTGGAATCGAAGTTTAACGGCAGTCCCCGGTTTTCACAAATCAAAAGTGTTTCTTTCCCGATTGGTGAAGAAATAATCCGCCAGTTTGCCAACACATGCAGGACCTATGGCGTGTCTGACGGATACTTTGTGACGACTTTGCGTTTTGCTAAAGACGCTTCCCTCGGCCAATGGCCGCAATTGCCAGTCGAACGAAAAGCCGAACTGCGAAACATGTATAGCAGCAACAGCCTGTATCGCTCAAAGATGGTGGATGAAATCTGCAAGCAGCCCCGAATCGCCAACATCGAATTGATCGACGGGGAGACCCTGGCCGCTTATGCCTACAAGTATCGGATTGGAGCCTTGCCGGACGGAAAAGTGGATCGAACCTACTGGAGCAGTCTCACCATCCCCGGTTTTCGGAAGAGCGACGGAAAACCTCCTTGCCAATAACGAACAGGCCAATGGCCATTCCAGATCGGGATGATGGATGCGGACCTCCCAACAAAACAGGAAACATCGAAACATATACTCTCATTAAGGTGGATCCACATTCGCCCGACTGCGCTGATCCGCAAGATTCTTTAGGCAATTGCTTTGTCTGCAGCGAATATCGTGGCGAAAACAAAAAGTACTAGGCGTTGGCCATGGATCTTGACCCCAAGCCACATGCCAAAAAAGCGCCGGCCAAAGAGGCGTGGGAATAACGTCAGATCGGCCTGAAAGATCGTGAGTCTTTCGGGCTTTTTGTGTCTGTTCCAGGCTGTTGAAAAATGAGCGATCGCACCGTAAACTGAAAACAAACCGGTAAGGAGTCGATTTGCGTGGACGAACAATTGAAGCGCCTTGAAGATATGCTGGGACAACTGGTCAAGATGGTGGGCCATGTTAATAACCGTCTGAACGAAATGGAAAACCGCTTTCAAGAGCGGTTTGACGAAATGGAGAACCGCTTTGAAGAACGGTTTAACCAACTGGCATCCAAGATCGATGATGTTTCCGGCTCAGTGAATCATCTGATCCACAAGGTTGCTGAACAGGAGCGGGATATTTATCTTCTGAAATCGAAGCGAGCCTAGACAATAGACCCCTCGAACCATGTGTCGAGGGGGTTGATATTTCCAAAGACAGAGGTCATCGATCACATGCTTTCGTTATGCAGCCATTGACCATTGCTTCACGATAGATCGTATGGTTTCAGCGAACCGGACATTATCCTCACGTCGCCTCGTTCTGATACACGAATCTTGTACAATTGCGAGAAATGGATAACCAGAGACAATGGCAAGGAAACATTTAGGCAGCGGCCTTTTGAAGGAGATATAAGCGAAACGGCTGTGCCCGTCCCGGTGATGAGGCCGATCACGTCAAGGCGTTCTGGTTCCTTGACAACAGTCAATGGTTTTCCAATCCAATACTGTTCAAGTCTTGAATAATGTCCTGAAGCTCATCATCGATGTGACCATCCAGTCGGCTTTCACTTGTTTCGTGTCGAATATGAAACTGATCCCGATACTCTGGGTCCCTGACAAACTTGTCAATGAAGTTTTTGTAATGCTTCTCATGAAACTTTCCAATCCGGAAGAGTCTATAATACTGATCAACAATTTTTTGGTCGGAGTCCAAGATCTTTATCCAACAGGTGTAGTAACCTTCGTCATTACCCTTAAGATAATCACTGGTTTTAACTGTTAATGTGAATACGACTCGTTTTCCCTCCTCGATAGCTCGTTCTGTTACTTCCTCATAGAGCAATCCCATCTCGATCAACCTCCTGATCTCTTGTAATATGTTGGATTACTCTCATCCTAAAAAATGGCTACCAAGAAAGTCAAAAATTACGGCTAATAACTTTCAACTCGAACTCTATCTTCATCATGGTCGAAGCCCTGCATGACTTTGCTGATTCGGGACAACTTGTTCCTAATGGACCAATGACGGTTCGGATGGGATGATGGATTCCCTATTGGCCTTTCTTTTCGAAAAACCTTCTCCAGCGGCATTCTTTGGCGGCTTTCTTGCTAACAAAAATCAGAACATATGTTTGCATATTCTCGCCCCGGCAAGCTATAATATTCAATACCAGAACATACATTCGTATTCAGGAGGATC
Organism: Effusibacillus pohliae DSM 22757; assembly: GCF_000376225.1. NCBI lineage: Bacteria > Bacillati > Bacillota > Bacilli > Caryophanales > Alicyclobacillaceae > Effusibacillus > Effusibacillus pohliae. The sequence goes on along the minus strand of NZ_AQXL01000048.1, from coordinate 59 downwards.
CACATGCGCCCGACTGCGTTGATCCGTAAGATGCTTCAACTCGAAGGCTTGGAAAAGCA
>NZ_AQXL01000047.1 GCF_000376225.1 Effusibacillus pohliae DSM 22757 | reverse complement strand
CGGTATCCGGTAACGGTGTAATCGACCAAAACGGGAACTTCGTAGGTACCGCTCCTGGTTCCGCAACCATCACCGCTGTAGCGGATGGCAAGACGCTGACGGAGACGGTGACGGTTTATGGTGCGGCTGCTGGCGTTAAGATTGATGTTCCGAAGGATCTTGCTGCAAGTGGTAAGTCCCATGAAACTCTCAATATTACTGTTGTAGATGCAAACGGAAATCCTGTTAACAACTTTAATGGTACGGTTGATGTTCAAATCGGGGGTACTGCTGCTAAATTGGCAAATTCCTCTACCACTGACTTTACTACTGGTACAACTAATTTGACCGGTGTAGCAGTAACGAACGGTGTTGCTACCGTTACTATTTACGGTGCATCTACTCCTGGTTTGAGCGATACGATTACCGTAAATAACGTAAAAGCAACTGGTGCGGCTAATGCACTTCCTAGCGTATATACAAGTGCAACGGTTAAAACTGTTGCTCAAGTAGCTACATCCATTAAGGTAACTGCTCCCACAGCGCTGGGTGTAAACATTGGTACCGAACAGGGTACTGTTTCCGCTCAGGTTCTCGACCAAGATGGTAACCCGATGGTTTCCGGAGTTTATCCTGTTACTTTCAAGATCTCTGGTCCTTCGGTAACCTTCTATGCTAACGGTGCGGCAACCACTCAAGATCAACCCGGTACTGTAGTAGGAAGCACAGCTGCTTCTGTTACTGTACAATCGGTTAAAGGTGTAACGGGCCAATCTACCGTAACCGTCATTAGCGGTAACCTGACTGGTTCTGCTACCATTAATGGTGTAGTTGCTGGTAATGCTGCTAAGTTGGCTCTTGCTCTTGGCACAAATGCAAAAGATAACTTTGTTCAGGGTGGTTCTACGACCTACACAGTAACGCTTCAAGACGCTGCAGGTAACAGTGTGTCGGGTACCATTCCTGCAACGGCTGTGGTGAAAGTAACGAATGCTGATGGAACACCGGCTACAAACATTAAGGTAGGTAGCACACCAGTTCCGAGCACTGGTAACGGTGTACCGTTGCCTGGAAGCGGAACCTTTACCATTAGCACTGTATCGGCTACTCCGCCAGTTGCTGCTGCAGGTACTTACAACGTTCAAGTTGTAGATTCTGCGACCAGTAATGCTTTGACAGCATCTTCTACACTGCAATTTACTGTTAAGGCTGACGTAGCAGATCACATTACAGCAACTGCTGCTAACGCATACGTACCTGCTTCGAACCCTGCTACAACTGTTAAAGTGCAAGTTGTCGACCAGTTCGGTAACCCAGTAGCTAAATCCGGTCAAGCGGTAACATTCTATGCAACACGTACTTCCGGTTCTACTGGAACGGCTACCCTGAACGGCGTCACTCAAGACGGTGTTTTTACATCTAATACCGTAACTGTAAATACTGACGGAAACGGTGTTGCAACTGTTTCGTTGGTACCGCAATCTTACACCGCAGCTTGGACGGTTACCGCACAAACATCTGGTTTGCCTGGTGGTAACAATGCAAATGCAGTTGTAAATGTATCTCCGATGGTTACTGCTAAACTGGGTGTAACCATTCAAGATACCGAAGCAACTAGTGCATACAACAACAGCAAAACAACTGCTGCTGCAGGCGACCATTTGAACATCACGATTCAACAGCAAGATCAGTATGGTAATCCGATCACAACTGGTCAAAACGACAGAGTGAAAGTTGTCTTCTCGCCGGCTAACGGAATTCAAGGATTGCCTACTTCTCCGTCTAACGTAACTGTAACCAGTGATACAACTGCTAATACAGTTACGTGGGAAGGTACTGTCAACGACATCAATACTGCTCTTAGTGCAGCTACAATGACTGCAGGTAAAGCCGGTGCAGTAAGTGTAACGGTAACCGATGAGTCTACTGCTGGAGTAAGCGGATCTGCTACAATTAATGTATTGGCACAAACCGTTGCTTCTAAAGTACGGGTACTGACACCGAACAATGATACCAACAAGTACACCGTTTCTACTGCGGGTGAAGTTGGTCCGTTCACAGTTCAATTGGTTGATGCGGGTGGTAACCCGACGGTTTACACCAGTGATCTGTATGTACCGGCAACTGTGATTGCGTCTCAAATCGCTGGCACAACTGCTAATGGTGCTACAGCAAACTCTACTGGTGTAGTATCCAGCACGGGAGTACGTACATCTGCAACTGGTGCTGATGCTTCATATGTGAAAATTCCTGCAGGTTCTACTCAAGTACAAGTTTGGGTAAATGTAACAACAACTGGTGATTTCTACGCAAATCCTGCAAAAGCAATCACCTCTATAGTAGGTTCTGTAGCTCAAGTTACTCTGACTGGTGGTACTTCTCCGATCGGAACTACCGCCCAAACGCTGACAATTACGACTAAGGATGCTCTGGGCAACCTTGTAGATGCTCCGACACTTCCGACCGTTGCAGTTACCGGCGGAACCGCATCTGCTTCTAACTTTGGTGCGGTAACGAAGACCAGTACTGGTACCTACACTGTGACCTTTACCGCTCCTGCTGCGGATACTGCTGGTACTGTATACAATATCACTGCTACAGCCAACAGCGTAACCAGCACTGCTGATTCTCTTACGAAGTAATAACTTCTAACAGCTAAGGGTCGGGACTTCAGTCCCGGCTCTTTTACATATCCAAAGCTTCAACTGCTCTACGCTTAACATCCTCGACGACACCGACGTATCTTGCTGTCGTCTGTATATTGAGAAGTTCTTTGATCACGGTTATATCCGCTTTAGACTTGCGAGCCAGCAAGGTAGCGAAAGTGTAACGGAAAATGTGAGGTAAGAATTGGCGATATGTTAGACCCGCCTTTTTAGCGTATACCATTATCGAATCACGTATGGAGCTTTCCCAAAGTGGTTTTTTAAGGAAACGAATTGGGAGTCTGTGCTACTGCTAATCACAATATTGGGTGAGACATTCATCATGAATTTGCTTTAATAGAGAGCATAGCGAGCTGGAATGTGACTCAGTACGATATTGTCGCTCTTATCTTGTTCAACGTAAGAGCGTGCTTTCCAGGTCTTCACCATTTTTTACATCTCCAACCCCTCCACCGCCCTCCTCTTATCCTCCTCCACAACCCCCACATATCGTGCCGTCGTCTGAATGTTGGAGTGACCGAGCAGCTCCTTGATGACCGTGATATCCGCTTTTGATTTTCGTGCCAAGAGAGTGGCAAATGTATACCGGAAAATGTGCGGGGACACCTGCCGATAGGTGAGGCCTGCTTTTTTGGCATATAGCATCGCTAAATCCCGGATGGCACTTTCCCATAAAGGATGGTGGCGTTGTGACACGAATAAATGGTCGCATTTGTGATCCTTCACCAGTTTTGGACGGACACTGGTGAGGTATTCATCGAGAAGCGTGCAAAGACTGCTTGCCAAAGGAACAACCCGATCCTTTTGGCCCTTTCCGTCACGGACGTAGAGAACCGCTTCTGCGAGATTGATGTCATGGACTGTCAAAGCGGAAAGTTCGGATGCACGAAGACCGGTCAAAAGCGCCAGCTGAAAGATGACAAAATCCCGTTTTCCGGTGATGGTAGATGGGTTGATGGCGTCAAAAAACCGCCTGATCTCATCCGCCCGCAGGGGATTGGGTTTGGTGGCGGGCAATTTGATTTGGGC
>NZ_AQXL01000046.1 GCF_000376225.1 Effusibacillus pohliae DSM 22757 | reverse complement strand
GAAGTCCCCCTGCCCAATCCCAAAGGCGGATACGGAGGATATTTTTTGTTGCGAGAAAAGGGAGAGCGGGAAGGGCTTCCCTTACGAGCCTTCGACGCTCGCCGAGACGAATGGGGCGACGTTCTACTCTTCCTGGAACCGGGGACGTGGATCGACCTGGTCTTTTCTCCGGCCTCTCCTGCCGAGTTAAAACGGCTGGTGAAGCGTGCGAGTCGAGCCATTCGTCCGGATCCCCGGACGCCGGCAGGTGGCTGGTCTGCTGTGGCGGAAATTGGTCTGGAAGCCCTACGTGAATTTGATCCGAGGCGGGCGGGAAGCAAGCAAAGAAAGCCGCCTGCACCCAAACCGCCGAGCCTGAGCGAGCTTGACCCTGACGAGGCGGCGCGGTATCGCAGCCTGATGGACCGCTTTACCGGTCGGGAACGGGCGTTTGATGTGATGCTGTCGGTTTGGTCGGAGCATCCGCACGCGGCAAGTGTGGTACAGAGCCTGGCGACCCGGATCGAGTCGATGATGCACTACCAGAATGGAATCCGGCTTCAGCGCACCCGCAGATCCCCGATCGTGAAGGTGGCACCGGTTCCATATCCCTATCAAACGATGATCTGGACGGCACCGGAACTCGCGAACATCTTTCACCTACCGGATGGGCAGCATCGGGTGATGGAGCGGATTCCGCACTTGGAGCGGGGGCAGCGAACATTTGGAAAGGACGAATTCTCCAAAGGCATCAGCATGGGTACCCTGCGTCATCCCATGCATGGTGAACGGGAAGCGAGAATTCCCCAGGACACGTTTTCCAAGCATTTTGTTATCACAGGGGTGACCGGTGGAGGAAAATCGTCGCTCATTATCACGATTTTTCAGTCCATGATCGACAACTGGTTGGACGATCCCGATCATGCAGCCGGTTTTACATTGTTTGACCCAGCGCAAGAAACGGCCCTGACCGTACTCAACCGGTTGCTTGAAGCGGAACGACAAGGCCGGAGTGTTCCTTGGGAGAAAGTTCATTATGCGTCCCTTCGGGGATCGCAGTACCCTATTGGTTTGAATCTCCTTCACAATAATGACGCCGAGACGGTTCTTCGTCTTTTGCAGAAGGTAGCCCCAGGAGCCAATACTCCGCGCATGGACCGGCTTGCCTACAATGCGGTTGCCAGCCTGATCGAAGCCGGGGGCAATCATACCTTGCTGGGCGTTCTGCCGATGATTGCCGACGAGGACTTCCGAAACCGGGTTATCCCGAAGATTCGGGACTACTACCTGCAGCAGTTCTGGCGGACCGAGTTCGAGAGTTTTGCCGGCGGCCGGGACACATCGGTTGACGCGTTGATAAACCGATTGAGTCCCTTTCAACGCAACCTCGACCTTCGCCGGATGGTCGGACAGGCCAAGTGGTCGATCCCGATTCAGAAATGGATGGACGAAGGGCATATCTTCCTGATTGACTTCCTGAATGTCGATGACACAGTGAAATCTCTTGCCGGCGCCCACCTGATCAATCAGTACCACTATGTGGCGAAGAGCCGGCCCCTTGGGCAGCGGCGCCTTCATTTTCTCGTGGCCGATGAGGCCCACCTGGTTCAAATGCCGATCATGGGTAAAATCCTGGCGGAAGACCGGAAGTTCGGCTTGTGTCTGGGATTGATTACCCAATATCCGGAGCAATTTGAGTCATGGCTGCAGAGGGATTTGGCCAACATCGTGGTGACCATTGCAGCCTGTGTGCAGGGTTCTGATTCGGCCGGCACGATGTCCAAACTCCTGAAGGGGTACTTCACGCCCGATCAACTCCAAAAGTTGCCCGAGCGGACCGCGGCAATCACGACCCGTAACGAGCGCAACGAGGTGGACTTTTTCATGACCAAGTGTGATCCTCCATACGTCTACTTGCCAGATGGACGGGTAGCCCGTTACCGAAATACGGAGGATGAAGAAATGTTTCTCCGATATACGTTGGCGAAGGCGGAGGAACTCCAACGTAGGGACTGGAAGCCGGTACAGGAAGTGGATCGGGAAATTGAGGAGTATTTGCAAGGCGGGGGGACCTTGTTGCAGGAGGCCAGTGATTCTGGTCGTCAGGGATCAACGACGAAAACTGAAAACTGGGAAGGTTTCAGAGAGTATTGATAACAGGAAAGGAGTTGCTACATTTGATTTTTCGTTGGTTGGATCACCCGTCATTTCACCGGGATGAGCAATTGATTGCCATCCTCTATGATCTGGGGATGGCGACGAAAAGGCAGTTACTGGCGATTACGGGGTGGCACCCCCGCACACTGAAGGACAGATTGAGGCAAATTCGCAAAAGAGGTAACACCATAGAAGAGAGGGAGCTTTGGCTCAAAACGTATTCGATTCCTGGACAAGTCCGAGATGTTGCCTATTCTCTGGGACGGTTGGGCATGGAGTATGCCCAGGAGATGGCTCTACAAATCCACCGTGTTAAGGAAGCACCACAGGCACAAGTTGCCCACTTTCTTGGGATCAATGACATTCTGGTGCGTCTGTTAGAAAAGGGATATGACAGAAACCGAATCGCTTGGCTCTCTTCGACAGAAGCAACCGATGTTCTCTTGCGCTACTGGGAAAGGGAACGCAATAGCCAGATAGATCGACGTCAGTTAATTCGGCCCGACGCACGACTTATTTTAGACGACAGCCGCCGGTTTTGGGTCGAGTACGACAACAACACGGAAAATCCGCGACAGTTGGAGCGTAAGTTTCATAACTACGTCCAGACCTTGATGCCAATCGGAGAAACCAGCCCTGTTGTCTGGGTGGCACTCACCCAAAACAGACGCGATTACCTCAAAGCCAACTGGAATGCGTTTGTCGAGTTGTTCTACAAAGATAAGCAAACCCCCCAGATGTACTTTTTTACGTCAGGAGAAGAAACAAAATTTTTCCTATCTGAATAGTGGGTATAGGTTTTCTATACCCACTCAATTGACACCGCTCATATGTCCTTTCACATGTCCTTTTATATGTCCTTTCACACGTCCTTTTATATGTCCTTTCACATGTCCTGCCACATCATAAAATCCTTATTATTACAAGCTTTTCTCAACCGACTTGGTTCGTCTTATACGAACCTCTTTTCGATGTAACTCCGCTTACCTTTCCACTTCCAGTTGCGGCGGCTGGGTGTAAAGGTGGCTGGGTGCTGATTGCGGGGCTCGGGTGCAACGACGGGAGGTGCCTTCCCCCTGCCCCCTCCGTAGGTTCCCTGCCAGCTACAAGTGGGAGAGAGAATATGCCAAGCGAACGGCGATGGAGCGGGTGAACAGCCGATTGGACGTGTCCTTTGGCTTGGAAGTGCACACGATTCGCGGCATGGCCAAACTGAAAACGCCCGTGATACGGGCGCTTTGCGTTTTTATCAATTGCGTAGGGTCTGCTGAACGGTTAGAATTTCCTTGAAACACAAGGATTTTTGGGCTATTTTATCGAAAGTATGTGCATGGATTCGTAAGCGTCAAATAGCCCACACCTGTCTATCCGATGTGGGCTTAGGTAAACTGGTTGTAAG
>NZ_AQXL01000045.1 GCF_000376225.1 Effusibacillus pohliae DSM 22757 | reverse complement strand
TCACGTTGCGAACTATCTGCTTTGTGAGGATTATCGGTCAAGGTGGGGGAATTTTCAATGAGCGGTGTGGCGTATTTTTAAGTTACCGTATACATGCATCCGAGATTTCCGCTTTGACGGTTCATGACATCAATCTCGCAGAAGCGGTTCTCTACGTCCGTGACGGAAAGGGCCAAAAGGATCGGGTTGTTCCTTTGGCAAGCAGTCTTTGCACGTTGCTGGATGAATACCTCACCAGTGTGCGTCCAAAACTTGTGAAGGATCACAAGTGCGACCAGTTATTCGTGTCACAACGCCACCATCCTTTATGGGAAAGTGCCATCCGGGATTTAGCGATGCTATATGCCAAAAAAGCAGGCCTCACCTACCGGCAAGTGTCCCCGCATATTTTCCGTTATACATTTGCCACTCTCTTGGCACGAAAATCAAAAGCGGATATCACGGTCATCAAGGAGCTGCTCGGTCACTCCAACATTCAGACGACGGCACGGTATGTGGGGGTTGTGGAGGAGGATAAGAGGAGGGCGGTGGAGGGGTTGGAGATGTAAAATGAGCCAGGATAGCAGCTTTGGTCCTTTTGGCTCGAATCGAAAGTTAGTTGCTACAAACTCTTATATTGGTGATGGGCGGTGACAGACACCTTAAACAAAAAGAAAAGCCCCGCAGAGATTTCTCTCTGCAGAGCTTTTCGACAAAATTCGAATGGTGAAAGGCACCAGACCTTAAATTATTGGATTGTAATGTCTTGAGTTGCTGTTACTGCGCCTTGAGTATAGGTTACTGTCCAAACATCACCCGAGGTTGCACCGTTTGTTGTCAGAGCACCCGTAGTAGGGTCAATATTTACACCACTACCAGTTCCGCTTTTACGTACTACAGAGAAGCTACCACCGGACGGAGTTACAGTATTGCCATAACTATCCTTTCCACTCAGTGTCGGAGCAGAAAGCGAGCCAGTTGCAGCAACAGTAGTTGCAGAGTAAGTAACCGTTGCACTATTCAATGCACCAGCTACTGGAGTTACTGCAACAGCGGGGCTTGTGTAACCAGCAACAGATACAGTCAAGTTTTGAGTAGTAGCACTGTAGAGTTGAACAGGAACTGTAGCTGTACCGTTAGTAAACGTTGCAGTAGTTGCTAATACTGGTGCAGTTCCGTTCGGAGAGTTAACAGCACCACTAATTGTAATTGGCAGTGTTCCATTGAAGGTATTAGCTCCATTCAACGTTACAGTCAGATTGTCAACTGCTCCCACGTTCGGACCAGTACTTGCTGGAGAAACGGTTACACCAGTCGCATTATTCGGAGTAGTTGCAGTCAAGCCGCTTGTGTAAGTGCCAGCAGTATGGTTCACATAGTATACAGTTGTCGAGCTTTGACCAACCGGAATTGATACGTAGGTAATTCGAGCACCGTTAGGAGTAGCACGGAACTCACCTCCGTTGGTATCCCCCAAAGCAAATACTGCACTGGTTGCACCGTGTGCCTCTGTAGCAGTTACAGGTACAGGGTTATTACCCATATCAACGTTATAGATGGTTACCGCAACCGGAGTATCAGCAGCAACAGTCAATGGGTTATTTGCACCAATTACTGCGCCATTCACACCGACTGCACCGTTGTTAACAGGACCCTGTACAACAGTAAGAGATACAGTTAATGCAGGAACAGACGGGTTGGTCAGATCTGTTACAGTAATTGTTGCAGTACCTGCTTGCATAGCTTGTAATTGCGGCAGAACAGCAGCACCAGAAGAAGCCGTTACGGTCTTCGAGTCAGTCTTTCCAGGGTCGTAGCTGTTGAATCCAATTACTGCCGGGTTCGAAGTTACAACCTTGAGCTGATCGTTGGCACCGGCCTGTGCACCAATTGCGTTGTTGAGTGCAACAGGTACATTATTTAAGTTGTTACCAGCGGTAATTTGGTTGTTAGCCGGCCAGCTATAAGCTGTAAAGGTAGAACCAGCCCAAGATCCGAATTTCAGAGCCGTTACATAGTTAGCAGCAGCTACGACAGAGTCAATAGGACCTGGTGCTGCAGGTTGAGTTCCACCTTGCAGGTTAGCATAAAGTTGGAAGGACTGACCTGCAGTTGCACTACTCGGAACCTGAACTGTTACAGTAGCAACACCGTTTGCATCGGTTGTAGCAACATAACCATTAGCAGATCCAGTCAAAGACGATCCGTTGGGCAGTGTTGCATTTACAGTGTTGCTGTTGAAGTAGAATACTACATTCTGCCCGGCAGCTTTAACATTATTACCAGCAGCGTCTTGAAGCTGTGCAGTGAATGTTACGGATTGCCCAGCTTGAACTGTTTGGTTAACAGTAGAACCAAACGCTACTTTAGCAGGTGCACCTACCGCATAGGTATATGTGGCTGTTGCCGTAAAGTTAAGAACGGTGTCCTTCACTGTAATCGTTGGATTAGCGACACCTACAGTCGTATTTTCAACTGCAAATTTCGCTTGACCGTTGTTGAGATTAGTCGGAAGTGGAACGGAACCGGAAGGCTGCCCGTTAGCATCTACTCCGAAGTATTGAAGCGTTCCACCAACGTTGGAATTCGATGTGTTGTCGGAAATAGTAATTGCATCACCAGCATTGGTGCCAGTAGTGATCAAGTTACCGTTAGCGTCAACCAATTGTACGGTGTAAACCGTGTACGATACACCCGAAGAAGTGGTACCGTTGGTCGAAGTGACCTTCAAGTTCGCAGGTGCTGTAGTTACATAGGTCGGAATATTTAGAGTTCCGGAATTTAACCCTTGTGCCGAAGCTGTTACTACGATGGTCCCAGCAACACCTTGAGTAGCATAAACCGGAATAGAACCAGTAGAACCATTACCAGCATTAGTGTAAACAGTTAAGGTCTTCACATCACTGGAGCTGGAGAAAGAACCAGGCCCGGTGATCGTTAATGTTACGTATTGTGCAGATGCAAAGTTTGTTCCGGTGCTATCTTGCACTTGAGCGGTTACGTTAACAACGTTGCCTGAAGTAGGACCGTTAACACTTACGCTCGGTATATCCGAAGTAACTTTCAAGCTCGTAGCAGCAGGAGCTACAGTGCTGATTGCAATTGTCGGATAGTTTACGTTGCTTGCAATCGGCGACTGATTGGTAGATACCAAACCATTCAACGAAACGGTATCAGTAAGACCAGCTGCAGAGCTTGCCACAACAGCGAAGGTAGCAACGCCGTTGGTTACTTTTACGTTGAACAGAGCGGGTACACCAGAACTATAGTCGGTTGTTGAAGATCCAACCAGTTTAACAGCACCATTAGTGGTAACAGCAACGTTAACAGTACCGTTGAAGTTCGAAACTACGTTACCGTTTGCATCAACAACAGTTGCAGTAATTACATCTTGAGATTTACCGTTAGCTACAACGTTATTACTAGCAGCAGACAATTTCAGTCCAGCCGCCTGCCCATAAACCGTCACCGTCGTAGTCAACGTCTTGCCATCCGCTACAGCGGTGATGGTTGCGGAACCAGGAGCGGTACCTACGAAGTTCCCGTTTTGGTCGATTACACCGTTACCGGATACCG
>NZ_AQXL01000044.1 GCF_000376225.1 Effusibacillus pohliae DSM 22757 | reverse complement strand
CAGGAAACCCGGGGCGGGCATCACCCGCGCAACTTTTTATCCGGTTTTCGCGGCTACCTGCATGTCGATGGGTACTCGGGTTATCATAAGGTAGCGGGTGTCACGCTCGTCGAGTGCTGGGCACACGCCCGGCGCAAGTTCGATGAGGCACTGAAGGCTTGCCGGACGGCAAGCAGAAGGCAGCTGTCACCGCGCGTGAAGGACTGGACTTCTGCAACCGCCTGTTTGCCATTGAGCGTGATTTCTCGTTTAGTTATTCACGCAGACCAGGGGCTATACCCCTGAGGCGTCGCCGGGGCTACCGTATATCGGAAATCCCGAAGTTGTACGATCGTGCGCGACTAGCCTAGTGGGGGGTGCTGGACAAATCCGCTGCGTTTCTTGCTTGGGAGGCCTTACCCCGCCGCCTCAAGTCCGTTTTGGTCCTATGCAACGTTAGAAACAACTAATGTCGATTTGTTTATTTGACAGAAAGATGCTGCAAGATCAGGGAATACTACCACCATCATTCGAAGGAGTGATTTGATGAACAGACCTGGTTTTCGAACACTTTTCGTGATTAATTGTTTATTCCTGATTTTGGTGGTGAGTATTGCGACTGCGCAATCTAAAGGACGATTCTACTTTGAAGCACGTGGAGACGTGGTATGGGATGTGCCTACAGATCAAAAAGTCATTGCTCTGACATTTGACGATGGCCCAAATCCCCGATATACCCCACAAATATTGGACTTGCTGAAACAACACCACGCGAAGGCCACTTTTTTTGTAACAGGATTACGCGTGCAAAAATATCCGGAACTAGCAAAACGAGAAGTCCTAGAAGGGCATGAACTGGGGAACCATACCTATAGTCATCCCAGTATGCGGCAGATATCTTCGGAAAAGTTGCAAGACGAGTTAACAAAAGCAAATCAGGTAATCAATCATGTGACCGGACAACAGACGCATCTTTTTCGTCCGCCCGGCGGTCATTATGACGAAACGATTGTGAATACAGCCAAACAGGCCGGTTATATGGTTGTCATGTGGTCATGGGATCAGGACACGCGCGATTGGGGCAGACCGGGAGCAGAAAAGATCGTCCGTACAGTGCTTTCCAACATCCACAATGGCGACATTGTATTATTTCATGATCATGGCGGCAACCGCAACCAAACGATTGCCGCTCTGCGAGAAATTTTGCCTGAACTGCAACAGAGAGGGTATCGATTTGTCACTATTTCAGAGTTACTACACATGAAAGAAACCACGAAACCTTCTGAAAATAGGAGGTGAGATCGTGATCCCTGATGTCGGAATCACGCGGCAAAGCCGTTGCCTCGTAACGACCGGGCTTATGCCCCTCCCCCTCGCAGAGTCCCGAGGTTGTACAATCGTGCACGGAAAATCCGAGGGGCGGCGCTCAGAAGCCGTGAGTCATTTCTTGCCGGACGGAGGCTGTACCCCCTCTCGTACCAATCGTTGAATCGATCGGTTTGAATGGATTGTCCAATGAATGCAAAAGAATCGCCTTGAATAGCGGAAATTCGGGCGCTCAAATCGGCAGAAAGTGGAGGAATTCGGGCGTGAGCTGTTCGGCATCTCTCTCGCCCGCGACAATTCGTCTGTCGTGAACTGGGACATCGAAGGTAGCTGGGGCGGCATGATTTCCGTGGGTATCGGCGGCCCAATTACTGGCACTGGGCAAGGGGCCGATTTACTTTTGATTGATGACCCCGTCAAGAACCGGAAGGAAGCCGACAGCAAAACCTACCGGGACATGGTCTGGAACGAATACCGGAATACCCTGTTCACGACCCGCTGGGCCGGAATCCCGGCGATCCTCTCTGGCCTGAGCATGGATTTGACAGGAATGGCTGGAGGGAACCAAGCAAGCAGTTGGCTCCCAAGCGTGGACCGCTCTCTATCAGCAGCGTCCTTCGTCGCTGGGGGGTAGCCTGTTTGATGAGAAAATAGCACATCCAGCGATTTTCATTGGTCATATTGTGCCCGCCAGGGGCATGGGGGTTTAAGCGGTATTGGTGGCAGTTCTATACGACACCGCCCGGTCGGTTTGATGAGCTGCTGTAATCGTGGGACTGTACGTTTAAGGATACCGATTCCAGTGACTATGTGGTTGGTCAGGTATGGGGCCGCGCTGATGGTGATTTTTATTTGCTGGACCAAGTCCGGGACAGCATGGAACTACCGGCAAGGCAAACGGTCCGGCGGTCATTCAAATGCTGCATCTCAAGATTCCGGGGATGCTGACCATGAATCCGGAAGGCGGAAAAATCGTCCGGGCGGCCGCCGTGTCACCGGTTGTGGAAGCCGGGAACGTGTATCTACCGCACTGGAGTATCGCACCGTGGATTCACGATTTCATTGTGGAATGTGCGGCATTCTCCAACTGCGCAAACGACGACCAGGTGGACGCGATGACGCTAGCGGTCATACGTCTGATGAACCGAAGGGTGCAGATTTTTGTGTAGGGACTGGTTCGACAGTTGAAGAAGTATTTTTTGGTCTGTTTGGCATTTTTATTACGGGAATAATACAGCCGGGCGGGTTATGGAGGTGTCCTATGAACATTGGATGGAACATTGAAACATACTTGAATCTGAGTCTATTGATAATCGGTTTGGCGGGATCAATTTTAATCGCTGCGAAGGATTGGAAAAGTTATGCTGTTTTATTTCTGATCAGTGGGGTTGCCGGAAATATTTTCTGCTATCTCTTTCTGAAAATAGGGTTTTATTCGTTCCCTTACCGTTTAATTCCGGGGATCTCGAAAATGCCAGTATTCGAGATCCTAACCATTGTTCCCTCCCTGGTACTCTTCGCTGTCCGTTATAGCCCGGTTGAATGGAAGTGGAAAATCCCTTTTTATTGGGCTCTTGTTCACATAGTTGTCAGTTTTGAACTTTTTGCGGAAACGCAGACGCGGCTCATAAAATATGAATTTGCTTGGGATATTTTTGATTCTTACGCAACGTGGTGGATTTTCTTATTGGTTTTCGAGTGGGTCGGAGGAATGATGGTACCTGAAGAGTCCAGAACACCGCTAAAAAACGAGTTGTTCAGGTATGGCCAACCTGTTTGGACAATTCTACACGTTGTGTTGATGTTGAGCATTTTTATGTTTGGTTTCTATACGGGCTGGGTTGTTTCACGTGCTCACTAATCCCCGGGATAGGAAATCACCACTCCAAATATGGTTTTAGCACTGCGTTGAGATGTTTAACCCGGATTTCGAAAGTGACATAGCTTTAAATTGCTAAAAAAGTGCCCCAATCTTTGGTAGAATGGTGTTTAACAAGAACAACATCACCCAAAGAAAGGAGCACCTGTTAGGTGAAGTCTACCACAAATACCTCCCAAATGAAAACTGAATTTACGTTAAAGAACGCTACTTCTTACGCCGGTGGCAAGGTTGGTTGTTACCGCTCACGCTATTTGGCGGCGAGTGAGCGGTTTTTTGTCAGGTTCAATGTCGGAGGATTCTTTGGATGATTGTCGTATCATGATCCGT
>NZ_AQXL01000043.1 GCF_000376225.1 Effusibacillus pohliae DSM 22757 | reverse complement strand
AGGTAATTCAGCAACGCCAAGATGAACATGCCAAACATGAACATCAAGGACAACGCTTGGTATACCTCCACCGGCATCACCCCCTTTCGAGGGGTGAGCCGACCGCCCTTGAGAGCCGATTCTATTGTTCTGGAATTATTATATCAGATCACGGCCATTTTTGACTATAGATAATTTTTTGTTTTTTCTAATGAGTAAAACAAGAAGTCGGCGGGTTCATTAACGTTCCCAAGGAAAAATAATATCACTTCGACGATTTTCTGCGGCGCTTACTTCATCGGTATACGGCAAGTCAGCTCGCTTCCAGGATTCTGACTGATTGTCACCGCCCCCTTTGCAGGTTTTCACCTATTACCGGGGGCGGGAGAATACGGGACGGCGGTTTAAGTCTCCGACTGTTGTAAGGAACCTCTTTGTCCTTGTTCTCTCGGTTCGAAAGCTTTTCTCACGTACAAAGCCCGGAGCACGATTAAAGCTGCAATCTGAAATGAAACTGGAATATGAATCGGCAAAGAAAAAGAAACATGAACAGGCAAGCGCTGCTCGTGGATCCAGATCACAGCACAGGATGTTATCGTGGTAATCACGTACGTATGGAACCACACCCATGCATTTGGAATCTTCTTGAGCCACAAAACATACAAAATGATCAAGAAGACCACCGTGCCCGTTACCCATTTTTCGGGGTATTGAAAGTCGGCCAGCGGCAGACTGCCGAATGTTTTGAAGGCATTTGGCGATTTCAGATACAAGAAATATCCAGCCAATGGAAAGATACCGTACAAAAAAGCAAGCACCGCCATCACAAACGTGGGGTATCCTGCTGAGAATTTCGGAACAGATTGGTACGAGTTCACGTGGATCACCCCCTCTTAAGCTCCCAAGCCCGTAAATCCTCGACAGCCAAAACCAGCAAATCTTCAGTTGACGCTACAGTCGTCATAGAGCCAAGCCGCCTGGCCTGTTGCGTGATAGCAGCCTCCAATACATTCCGGGCAAAACGACCATTGCCCAACGTCCTCATGTTCCCAAGGTTTCGATCAAAAAGATCGAGTAAGTATGCTTCCCCTTCAGGAGTGATTCGGTACTGCCTTTTGCTACATTCGAGACAAAAAATCTGTACGAGTTCTTCTGGTCGATAATCCTCAAACTCGATGACAAATGGAATCCTTGACTTCATTCCCGGATTGATATCAAGAAAAGCTTCCATCTCTTCTTTGTATCCTGCGTAAATAACACACAGATTTTCCCTGTAGTCCTCCATTGCCTTGATCAAAACGCTTATGGCTTCCTTTCCGAACGTGTTGATATCAGGACGCTCCATGTCAATCAGGGCATACGCTTCATCAATAAAGAGGACTCCTCCCATCGCTTCTTTGATCTTTTTGAATGTTTTTGGTCCTGTTTGCCCAAGGTGCTCGGCAATCAATCCCGTTGGATCGGTCTCGACAAAATGTCCTTTAGAGAGAACGCCCATTCGACGAAACATCTCTCCCATCAGCCTGGCTACCGTGGTTTTCCCTGTCCCCGGATTCCCCAAAAAGACCATGTGTAGAGATTGCTGCGTCGTTTGTAGCCCTCTTAACTTTCTTTCTTGGTTTGTCCTGATCGTGAAGTAAATGTCTCGAATCGATTCTTTGACATGCTCAAGACCTACGATCCCGGACAAATCCCTTTCCAGGTCTTCCGGTGTGTAAACTTTGTGTCCGAACGCCCAGCCGACAGCCACTTCCCGTGACGAATCTGTTCCGTTGTGAATTTCAGCCTTTCGTTGCAGCGAATTCTGCCACGATTTCTGCGAATTTTGATGCGCCGTTGCAACTGCGGGTAAGCGTCGCCTCCTCAAGCGAGCTGACTCAAAACTTCGCCACAGCAACCATAACTCGGGAAATACATACTTGACGATGATGTCGGTTGTTTCACTGTGAATAATTGACCGAAAAAGCGACCGACTCTCCATATATCTCCCCCCTCGTAACCGGTAAACTCATTATATTTCCTTGCCTTGAAGTTTTCTGTTTTACAGGCTACTGCATTTTCCGGACGTCAATATCAAAGTCCTGATCGGTGAGAATCTTTAGTACATATTGGTTCTTGTGATTTTCAAACTTTAGCTCAATCACAGACTTACCGACATCGATCACATCATCATAGTGAAAGGTCGAGTGTCCGCAACTTGGGCATATTTTCACTTCATCGTCAATCTCCCAAAATTCAACGAAACATCTCTGGCATTGACATCTGTATATTTCGATTTTCAAGTTTTGTCACCTTCTTTCCAATTGATTTCTTCACCAATCCTTGAAATTCTCCTTGTCACTCCACATACGTTCGAATTCCGTATCCCAAGCCTTTGCCATCTCCACATCCCGCAACACCACTAACACTTCGTCGTTGGTCGTGCTGGCGGCTGTCGAGTAATTGAAGGATCCTGTGGTCACCACGGACTTGTCGGCGATGGTTACCTTCAGGTGCATCAGCCCCTTATGCGTGTTGATTTTGAGCGGTTTTGTGCCTCTTGTTGATCCGTAATGATCCGGACCGCAACACCCCGTTTCTTCGCGTCCACGATCGCCTTTACAATATCAGGTTTGGTGAGGCTGTAGATGGCAATATCCAGACTTTGTTTTGCGGAGCCAACCATCTCCTCCAGCTTCTTTTCCGGATGCTGCCCGGCGTTGGTAAAAGCCCATTCGATCTTTGCCTGGTTTTGAGTGCCTGCGTGGGTTGAGTCTTGATGTGAAACCGAAGGCATAGGCCCGGTACCACAGCCGGCCAGCAGCGAAACACCCAGAATGAGACTGGTGAATGTACGTTTTCGCATGAGAATACCTCCCAATCAAATAGTGCTCAAAAAGACGCGGAAAATCATCTTTGCACAACCGCGACCAACCGATCCGCCTTCAGTCTCCTGTCCCAAAGCCTTCCATCCGACGTTTTCAGTTTCACAGTCATCGTTTTTCCGGTTTTGCTGAACTGTATATCCACCACTTCACTCGTATACCCATAATT
>NZ_AQXL01000042.1 GCF_000376225.1 Effusibacillus pohliae DSM 22757 | reverse complement strand
GAATTCGTGCGCAGGTACAACAACCGCCGGCTACATTCGAGCCTGCATTACCTACCGCCAGCCGAATTCCATCGCCGCCATCTTGAGACAGGACTGCAACCAAAGCGCCCTGTGAGGGTGTGACGCACGTGGGTGCGTATTGTGGGCCTTTGCCCTTAACTGCCTCAAGCCAGAGGGAGGCGGAGCTGTTAAGGGGAACCGAAGGTTCAGTGTCAGCGACCCTTGACAGACCGACGACCGATGGCAATTTATGGACCTGGGCAAAGGCTGTAGAAAGAATGCGAAAGATCACAATATCAGGAGCATATGTCCAATCTACGGGTGTTAATCCGCAACATGCGAGCAGGCTCGGAGGTTTCTGGCTTCGTATGACATGTTGACCAGCCCTCGAAACAGTAACGGAGCATGTAGTGTGGTGCCAGGGTGATGCCAGGATGGTGCCACATAACTTGCACGTGTCGCCAAAAAAAGGTAGGCTTCTTGTGAAGACAATGGAGAATCTGAAGGCGTTGGATCATGTCAGGGTGACGAGAGTGGGTGTTTACAGTGTCTTCCAATATGCAATTGCGAAAGTTCATAATTCGCAGAATGATGCAACACCAAAAACCGGGAAGCGGATCGCACTGGGATCGGGAGCGGGATATTAAGATGGGAAAAGACAGGTTGCTGGAGTGGGAGTGGCTTGAAACCCTTATAGCGGACGTTCCGCATGTGGTGATCGGAGGCATGGCAGTGAACCAGTTTGCCCCTCCACGGCACACGGAGGACTTTGATGTGGCTGTTGCGGCGAAGGATTTGCAGATCGTCGTGGAAAAGTTGAAAACAGCGGGTTTTGAGGTTGTGGGAGAGCTTGGTATCGGGGGTTTTTCTCTAAGATCCCCGAAGGGAGTCATGATCGATGTAGTGCTCCTGGATGAGGAGTGGGCAGATGATGCGGTTCAGCACCCGTATCGAGTCGGACCTTTTCCGGTCCTGGACTTGCCTTACCTCCTGTTGCTCAAGATGAAGGCGAGTCGAGGCGTGGATATTGGGGATATGCAACGGATGTTGCATGGAGCGAGCGAGGAAGAGCGCAATCGAGTTCGCAAGGTGTTTGAACGGTATGCGCCGTCCGATCTGGAAGATCTGGAGCAGCTTATCCTGCTATCGGATCAAGCATGGTGAGTGTCGGAGAAAGTATCCGGACAGATGTAAGGCGCACCGCCGAAACAGAAAGTGAACGAGAAGTTCGGTTTGAAACTGAAGGAGAGGGGCCGGCGGTAGATCGGCCCCTGTACATAAACCGTGGGGCACACGGGGTTAGCCTGGTCAACTTCCTCTCACGAGAGAGGATTACCCAGGAACACCCAACAGGCGAGCGGGTTCGGAGGTTTGTGACATAATCGGGTGCTCGAAAGAAAACAGAGATGTTTTGTGTGAGAGCACGCATGGTGACGAGCCCTCGAAACAGCGGCGAAGTTCATTGGGTGATGTCAGTAAATTAGTACTCAGATTAACTTCACGGAGGTACCTCGAAACAGCGGCGAAGTTCATTGGGTGATGTTAATAATACCTTTCCAAGGACACTTCCCCCTAGATTGGGGGGACAGACCAAAGGACCTTGGCATCTTTCACGGATGCGCCTCCTTAATCTGAACCGTTGGGCACACGGGGATCGCCTGGTCAACTTTCCCTCGTGGGAGGGGATTACCCGGGAACACCCAACAGGCGAGCGGGTTCGGGAGCATTGACAAGCACTTGAACCGATAGCAGAACATGTTGGGTGATGCCACATCATAGGCGTGACATACTGTCACAGCGAGGGACACTTCCCCCTGGATAGGGTTGTGGAGGGTGATGCTATCGCCAAAAGAAGAAAACCGGCACTGGGCCGGCTTCGTACATGCTCTCAGGAAACAGATGCTTTCTTCTTTTCTTCTTGCTCAACACGCTTCAGCAATGCCTCAAACTCCTGGGCTGTGTAAATCCGGGCGCCACTCGTCGCTGGCGAAACCTTCACCGTGAACACTGCGGGGCGATGGACGGAACGCTTAGTTTTGTTGTTCATTGCCATCTCCTCCCTCTTGACCATATTTTCGCACAAACTCGACAATCTCGTCAATGAATCCAAGCGTTGAAATAATTTGTGACACTTCTGGAAATACTTCCTTGAAGTCGGAAATCTCCGCATTTTCCTTCGTCACGGCGATATAGAGTCCCATACGAAGATATTTTCCGGGGTTTCGAGCGAACAATAGGACCGTCGCATCGGGTGATCCATCCAATTTTACATAGTTTTCGGTCTTTGCTTTATCGTCTGTTAGAAACACTTTGACCCGCTGTTCGTCTCTTTGATAGATGTCTTCGAATTCGGTATCTGATATCTTCCCTTTTTTAAGAAGGTCAAACACTTGTCCAAAACGGACCATCGATAAAGCCACATTTTCCTCGTCGGTCCCTTGCTTCTCTTGCGCACGGGGAACTACAAAGTAAAGTCGAAAGTCTTTTCTTCTCAGTCCAAGATTTACACATATCGTATCCACGATAGTGATGATCAGTTCCCATATGCTATCTCTAACAGCTTCCTCGCTTTTCTGTTCGTCGATAGCGAATATGGCGGCAGCCAATTCATCCTTGTACAAGACAATTGGGTCTTGAACTGATACCTCGGGTTCCTTCCTGAGAAGAAGGTACATCAGTTTCTTCAGCAGAAGGAAAACTCCAACAAACGGCCAAAACAACAAGTTGGCATAAAGAGCTCTCAACAATGGATTTGCGGTGACACTGGGTTGCAGGGAGCCGAAAAATTGGTAGATGCTCAACATCAACGGAATACTGTCCTGAAGAGACTTATACAGGATTGCTGATGATTGGGTAAGAAGCCATAATCCCCAGATGCCCGTCCAATCCTTGTGCTCGATTACCGCCTTTTTTAAGCGGGTAACTCTTCTTGACCACTTTCGTTTGGTTGATAATTTTATCGACATCAAATCCCCTCCTTGATCACCAGGATCAATTTA
>NZ_AQXL01000041.1 GCF_000376225.1 Effusibacillus pohliae DSM 22757 | reverse complement strand
ATCTCTCCTGATGCGGTTCAATTCAGCCTGGGCAAAGCCATGGACAGAGAAACTCCAACCCAAAAAGAATTTACACAAAAATCCGGACTTGACCAACATACGAGCCTATCGAACAATCATAAACATGAAAACAAATGAGAAATGAGGCTCACAACGGGCCTCTTCATCCATTCCGTTTCTGAATCCTC
The DNA here is from genome assembly GCF_000376225.1 of Effusibacillus pohliae DSM 22757. Lineage (NCBI taxonomy): Bacteria > Bacillati > Bacillota > Bacilli > Caryophanales > Alicyclobacillaceae > Effusibacillus > Effusibacillus pohliae. Next base: position 2,750 of record NZ_AQXL01000041.1, on the reverse strand, counting down.
CCCTGTCGAACCAGTCCCTCAACATCGCTCTCTGGCCATCGATGCGTATCCCTAAGCTTCAGCGCAGGGATCACGTCTTTGGCCGCCTTCCTCCGCACCGTCGTGCTCGTCGCAAAACAGAGCAGCTAGAATTTAAATGGTGTGGTACGTGGCGGCTCCCCCTCTCAGAACAATTCCGTCGGAGGACTTCCAATTCCTGCAAAACAAAAGAGGACGTCACTTGGCCTTAATTTCTCTGAATGGACCGTGGGTAAACATCTTCGCGATGAATGAATTGACACTTTCACCACCGTTCATCATTATCTCTTATGTTTTCTGATTCTTCCTTCTTTCAACCATCGCCTGAGCATAGTCTCCGGCAATCGGTACGTGTCCCAAAACTTCACCGCTGGGATCTCGCCTTTGGCCGCCTGGCGGAGCACTGTCGTATATACCATCGGGGCGAGCTCGGCTGCCAGGATCTCGCGGACCTCGTGCAGCGTCAGAAAGTACGAGTCCAGATCGACTTTGAGCGGCTCGGCTGTGGTCCGGTGCAGATCCGCTACGGACTTCAGATCGTACCGTGCGAACCGCCGGATCTCGGGATGATCGGCTACGTTGCGGTGCAGGATCCGCAACATGGTGGAATAGTCGATTCGGAACAGATCGGATAGCTCCTTGATCGTACAGTAGATGGGAGACACGATAACCGCCTTCTGATTTCAGAGTTCGCCAAACGCAAGCTTTTTCCTGCAAAAGAAAAAGTGGCCGTCACTAACTGACCTGCCATCATTACGTGCGTATTTTTCTATCGACCAGATTCCGTGTTTGCATCTTACTCTCAATCGAATATCCAGACTCGCCATAATCTTTTCTCCAATTCACTGCGCTGGAACTGATAATCTTCTCATACACGTTTAGATTGATGATCATCCGCCTCTCCCTCTTTACCTTTTCAACATCTTTGCCATTAATCTTATACGTTGGAAACGTTAAAGCCGTTAAAGTAAAGAGAAGATGCTGATGTATTTACGAAAAGGTAGAGGTAAATAGGAAAAAAACCCCTCATCGGGCAAGTTTACTTTTTTGGCGCCTTCCCATCGAGAAATACATCGTTCGTATTCTTCACTTCGTCCTTGTAGATACCCAAAGACCAGATTCCTTTCTTCGCCTCACGCGCCTGCCTTTGCAGTTTCGTGAACAGATCCGCGAATTTCACATTTGGCGGCAACGACAGGCCCAGGGTTTCCGCGATTGCGTGTGCGATCACGTTAGACAGCGTTTTCAGGATGTCGTCATTGCCAATAGCGCAGCCTCCTTTTGCATGACAAAGCCACATTACAACAGGCAGGAATCCTTGTTTCGCTGGTAACGGCCAAATTTGCCTGCTTCTTGCCTCAATCCCGCAGCCCGTAGCTGGTAAAGAATGCGGTGACTCGATTGTGGATGATAGATTATGATAGCAAAATTTATTTTATTAATTCCTTAAGTATATTAATGGATTTTTCCTTATTTTCTAATATTGATGGTAGCATCTTCCAAAATAAAGTAAGTTGATAATCAGGAGATTTTCCGGAAGCTCTTAGTTCCCAAGCTCGTGCTAATAGATCATCACATCTCGTAACACCTACAAAAAAATTCACTAATTCAGTATAGTCATCCTCCGATAATCTAGTAGATATTGTAGATAAATCTGAGAACCAATCTATAGGTGCTATTCTATGTTCAACAGAAAGTATCGTCCCTTGTAAATTCGGAGGCAAATTTTCCTGTGCCGATTTTAAAGATTCTACTAAACCGCAAATTATTTGAATATTTGTTATCAAATTTTTAGATGATTTGTTTATAATTGTTATTTCGTTTCTATCGTTAATATATTGAGTTGCATCGATGCTCTTCTTAGTAGCCTTAACACTTCCTAAATAGCTAAAAACACCTCCAATTATTGCACCGATAATTGCCCCCATAAATCCAATAACAGCCTCATTGGTTAATAGCATTTGCAAATTTTTCATATTTCTTTCTCTCCCTTGCTATTGTATGAATCGTACAAAACAAATCATTTTCGGATACGTTGCAGGATCCAGTCCTGTACGTCGTTCAACACATCAAATCTATTTTCAAGCGTATTCAAAACCGTACCAACTCCCATAATATTCATTTCATCGGAGAGCTTCAAGGCTGGTTTTGAGGATATTACCGCCGTCTTAATATGACGGACCGGGATTCAGACGATTCCGATGACCTCTTCTGACACCCAAATACCCATCCTCCGTGATCCGAATTTTGTTGTCTTTCCATGAAAATTCGGTTTCTGTGGCAGAAATCGAATTTTTCTTCCGAACAAATTAAAATCCTCTTGCAAATGTTTACTCAACTTATTATAAAACACAAAAACAAAAAATGGGAAGCCCCTTCTGGAGCCTCCCGGTTTATTTCCTGGACAAAACATAATCGATCGCCTTTTTGATCGCGGCTGCCAATTCCGCCCGTGTTGGGTACTGATCCGGCCTGAAAGAGCCGCCCGGGTACCCCTTCATGATCCCTTCCTGAATCAAAAACCTGATGGTTGATTCCGCCCAATGACCGGCATAATCCGGACCTGACGATTTCGGTGCGACAGGCGGAACATATGCCACCCCATGAGCCTTGCACACCCCACGCACTATGGACTCGGCCAGACCGTTCAAGAATCCGGTGTCTTTCAATTGGTTTGCATCCGCCGAATCAATAAAGCCGCACTCGAGCAGACACGCTGGCATCACCGTTTC
>NZ_AQXL01000040.1 GCF_000376225.1 Effusibacillus pohliae DSM 22757 | reverse complement strand
GCCTCAGGAACGATAAACTAGCAAAGGCTGTGAGAATTGACTGCCAATCTGTTGGACTGGCATTTGTGCATACCCATACTAAACAGCGAGGAGCCAAAATTTTTCAATTGGAAAACTACTGTTTCTTTCGCTGAGTATAATCACCGAAACGTCCGTCACGTTCCTTAAGCGCATGCTTAATGCCGAACTGTATGGCACTTTCACGCCAGGCGATTCCTTCAGGAGTATGGCGGGCAATTCCATCAAGTAATGTACCGATCACCTGTGTATTGTCAAGAATTCCAGTACCCTGATACATTTGATTGATAAATAATTTCATCATGATCAGCTGATTCAAAGGTAGCATCGCAATACGAAAGACAAGCCGTTCTACGGTCTCATCGAGTTTTTCACGAGGTACGCACTCCAGAATCATGCCCATTTGAGCAGCACTGGGGGCATCAATCGAATCCCCGGTAAAGAGGAATCTTTTGGCCCGTTCCATTCCTAATCGCAGTGCCCACATTGCCGTTGTTGGGGATCCCCACACGCGGGCCGGCGGATAACCAAATTTTGCATCCTCCGAAGCGATGATTAGATCTGCACATAGGACCATATCGGCTCCGCCGCCAACTGCCCAGCCATGCACCTGCGCAATGACTGGTTTACGACAGCGGAACAGGCTCATCATTGAATCCGTACAACGGTTAATCATAACATAGTCCGCGATCGGATCCCAAATGTTATGTCCCTTTTCATCGCGTTGGGATTCCTCCACGGTCGAGATATCCAGATCATATCCGGCACAGAAGGCGGCGCCGTTACCCTTTAAGACCAAAACGTGAACGTTGGGATCAGCTTCAGCCGTCTTGACAGCATGATGGAGTTCATCCAGGAGTTCAAAAGTCAAGGCATTAAGCCGTTCGGGTCTATTTAATACGATTGTAGCCACGCGCTCCTCTACCGAATAGACCAGGGTGTTGTAGTCGTTTTTCATTATTATCATCCTTTCTTTTCCATTTCCGTCATTATCATTTCTCGCAGTACGTGTTTCTGTACCTTACCGCTTGCAGTGAGCGGATATTCCTCAACAAAGCGAATGTGGGCAGGAATCTTCTGGTGGCTGAGCCGCCCCTTGCAGAAGTCCTTAACCTCTTTTTCCGTAAGTTCTACTCCTAAACGCTTCTTGATGAAAGCCACTGGGACTTCTCCGTAATAATCATCAGGTATCCCTACTACTTGGGCGTCATCGATTAATGGATGGCTGATTAGGAAGTTCTCTACTTCCTTCGGATATATGTTTTCTCCACCGCGAATAATCATCTCCTTGATCCGACCAACCACATTGAGATATCCTTCATTATCAAGGACACCCACATCTCCCGTTTTCAACCAACCATCCGCACTCAAGGTCTCTGCAGTCTGCTTCTCCATCTTATAGTAACCTTTCATGACCATATAACCTCGGACTTCAATCTCACCTGGAATCCCGCAGTTCATCACTTTCCGTGTCTGGGGATCAACAATACGAAGCTCGGTATGCGGCAGTGGGCGGCCGCAGGTCTCCCATCGCTTCCTCTGTGGATCAGTCGGTGTTGTTGCGGAAAACGTCGGGCTTGTTTCCGTCATCCCCATCAGTACGACTGTCTTTGCCTTCAGTTTTTTCTCGATCTTTTCTAGTAGAATTGGGGGAACCGGAGATCCACCGCTCATAACCAAGCGCAAGGGAATATACTCACCGTTCGTTTCCATTTGGTGTAAGACTGCCTGTAACATCGTCGGTACACCAGCGAAGTGGGTAATTCCAAGTTCCTTCAGAGTCTGGACACAGACCTTAGGGTCAAAAAACGGCATGGGTATATAAGTTGCTCCAACAGCCAACGTACCAAGGGCCAACATGATACTGCCCGCGGTATGAAACAGAGGGAGCGGTGAAAGCACGCGATCTCTTTCACCAATTTCCCAGCGGCGAAATGTCAGCTCAGCATTGTTAACCGCATTGTGGTGTGTAAGCATAGCCCCTTTGGGAAATCCTGTAGTCCCTGACGTAAACTGTATTTGAAAGACATCATGTGTTTGTACCTTTTTTTCATGATCGTTCAGAATTTCATCTGAAATCTTCCTCTTCCCTGTCTCCACCAGATCAGAGAAATTAAGGCATTCATTTGTGGCATCAAATGTTATGATCTGCTTTAGCTCAGGAACTTGGCCTGAAGCCTGAATCCTATATACTTCTTCCACATACGAACGACCGCGGAAACTCGACATTACAAACACCGCTTTAGCATCACTGCTCTTCAGCACATAGCTGGCATCCTCTTCACGAAGAGCAGGGTTCATCGTTACCAGTACAGCTCCAATTTTCGCTGCTCCCATCTCGAGAAGAAGCCAATCAGGGACATTGATCGCCCACACGGCCATATGGTCTCCCTTCCGATATCCAGCGGCAAGCAAAGCTTTTGCCACATCTTTGGCCTTTTCCTCGTACTCCTTGTACGTCCACCGCAGTGCGCCAATTCCCAACATCTCGTCGGGCATATAAAGCACAGCGATGTGGTTGGGAAAACGGGCGGCCTGTTGCTGTAACAACTTACCTACAGTCCAATCTTTAAGAGGAAATGAATCCACTTCAGGAAGCCAATGTGCTTTACCATTTAAGGTTAAACCCATCATCCATCCCCCTTATTCTTTTACTTACTAGTAAGTAAATTTTTTAACTATCTGAATAATACCACGTTTCCTAATTCCAGTCAATATTCTTTCTACTAAAGCTTTTTGCGATGTGCCCTTTTTTGTTCCATGTTTACAGTAGGTGTATCGCTCAGAGCTGTTGAGAAGTCGATTTCAACCGCACGGGTGAAA
>NZ_AQXL01000039.1 GCF_000376225.1 Effusibacillus pohliae DSM 22757 | reverse complement strand
GTTTGAGTCATAAAAAAATCCTCCCCATATCATTCTGAGGAAGATTATCTCATGGGAAATTTCGGCTTCCTAGGTGTGCAGGATTTGACGCTTACACTCTCCATAACGTTGCAGTAGATCATACCGATCGAACATGCCCGGAAAATATTTCTCTGACGTATGGTATACAGCATCGATGACGGAGTCCCGGCTGTCCAACAGAGTGCCGTCCAAATCGAAAAGAAAACAATTAATTTGTCTCACCCGCAAGAGTCTCCTTCCATAAGCGATAGTTTCCCACAGAGACCGCCACCGCTCCGTAACGTAAAGCTTGAATCATCTGATGTTTATTTCGAATCAGCCCCCCGGCAATAATGGGAAGATCGACCTCACTTTTGAATTCCTCGAGAATATCAGTCAATAAACCAGGCATTAATTCAACTGCATCCGGCTGTGTCTCTTGTACGGATTGCAGTCCCGTTTTGAGTGCATCACTGTCGACCAAAAACACACGTTGAATCGTAAGAAGCCCTTGATTTTTTGCTTGCTTAATCAGACTGTTGCGAGTGCTTACAATGCCGGTCGGTTTCACATAATGAGCCAAAAAATCGATTCCTTCCCGGTCGTGGCTAATTCCTCCCAGCCTCTCGATATGCAGAAAAACAGGCAAATTATTAGACTTAAACAAATCCACATATCGCTTTATAACAGCGATGTTCCCAATAGAAAGAACAACGGCGCTAAGTTCAGCCTGCAAAGCCTTTTCGATATACTTGGACTCTTTCACAGAAGCAATTTTTTTGATATTGATGATCCTCTCGTAAAATTGATCGATATTCAACTGAATTATCCCCTTTTTTAAAAAGAAAAAAACCCTTCACAGACATGCCAAAAACCAAAATAGTTATTGACATTACCATTAAAGGGTTCTCCATAGTCTCCACCACGGATCGTATCTACTTGTCGATTTTATAGTAACATCGTTTTATTAAGGCAGTATTAAAGTTGTGTAAAAAATCACTAGCGTTTCATTAAAACGTCAACGGTATGTTTACTAAAGATAAAGATTCTGAACGAAACTTGTGAAGGATTTTCCGAAACGAGAGAACAACCAACAAAAGGTACGCCTCTGCCCATTTGGCAAATAAATCCTGTTATTAACTGAGCACACCGACGACTACTTGACGACGTATCGTTTTTTCTGCCGCCCTCGTGAGGTTCGTTTCGGTTTACTCAGGATTCTTCTAACCCATTCCTCACTGCCTTTCCAAAGCAGTGCGAGCAGCCACCGGCTGATTTGCAAGAGACTGTGTGGGGTCCGAGTCTCTCATTGGGATTGTCAGTGATGGTCAACGGTCGATACGCATGGCGATGTAGAAACTTTTGCCTGATGTGCCTTACAAAGATATTGACAAACCGGTCGTCCAACTCGATCGAAAGGTAAAGACATCCATCAAGAAAAACGTTCGTGAAAAATCTTCGTGGGATACGTGAGATCGAGAAAAAAGCAGATAAGGTCAACTCTTTCCAATCAGGGAGATTACAGTAAACGTGACACCGTACAATCAATCGTTTTTTCTTCTCCTACAGCAACCGAGTAAACAAGATCACGCCCCCGACAGCCCAGCAATAGAAAGCGAACGGACGCATAGCATCGATCTCGTGCTTTTTAAACCAGCGCATCAAAATCCAAACGCTCACATACGCGAACACGCCCGCCAAAATCCCGCCGATCAACGAGGTCTGCAGTAACCCGTAAACCCCCGATCTGACCAACTTGGGAATCTCCAGCACACTCGCCCCGAGGATGATCGGAGTGGCCAACAACATGGAAAAACGGGCAGCTGCTTCATGTTTCAAACCCATCCAGAACCCTGCGACCATACTGGCCCCCGAACGTGAGAACCCCGGAATCAATGCTAGCGATTGGAACAATCCGACAACGATTGCCTGTCCATACGTGAGATGATGGATCTCCTTCGTCCCTCGGTTTCGAAGCTTCTCGCCAAAATGGAGAAACAAACCGTTCAAAATCAGAAAAACAGCCGCACTGGTCACATTGCTAAATATATGGCGCAGCGGCTTTTCAAACACGACCCCGATCAAGCCGGCTGGAACTGTCGCCACAAGAATTAGGGCGAGCAAACGGCGGCCCCCCCTTTCGCCCCCGCGGAATAGAGAACGGATGATGCCGATCCACTCGTGTCGGAAAAAGATCAGCAGAGCGAATGCAGTTCCCAAATGCAGCATGACCACATAGGGGAGAAAGTGTTCTTTTAAAAATTCGGGATCCAGGTTCCACTGAAAAACATACGGCGTGAGAACACCGTGAGCAACGCTGCTGATCGGAAACAGTTCGGTTACGCCTTGGATAATTGCAAAAATAAGGGTTTGAAAAAGGTCCATCTCTGACATCTGCCTCCTATGAGCGATAGAAATTATAAATCTGGCCGATATGATAGCCGATATGATACTAGAATAACATGACCTCCCCTTCTCTGACGACCATTTACAAGTAAATTACACACTCAACTTTCGCAGCTTAATGGTCCCAATAAACCCTTGATATAATTGGGCAAACTCGAAATCCATTGCTGGAGTTGACTCAAAACGGCAGTCTTCAACGGCGTTCTTTGGCTTCATAAGTGGCTTTCTTCCCAGCAAAAATAAGAACATATGTTTGCATATTTTCATCTCAGCAAGTTATAATAATCAATACCAGAACATACATTCGTATTCAGGAGGATCCACATGCGCCCGACTGCGTTGATCCGTAAGATGCTTCAACTCGAAGGCTTGGAAAAGCA
>NZ_AQXL01000038.1 GCF_000376225.1 Effusibacillus pohliae DSM 22757 | reverse complement strand
ACAAAATAGGCGATTTTTGACCCATTCACCCCTTGTCCAGACTCGGATTCATCTCTCTAATTCCGAGCTACTATATTGTCGTTACGATACGGATCGTGATACGACAATCATTAAACCGCTCACTCGCCGCCAAATAGCGTGAGCGGTAACACGGTGCACAAAGGCGTGTCTAAGATTCTATTACGCAGGGTCTTAGTTTATTGCATTTGACAGGAATTTTTCTTCTACGTGTGAATACTTAAGAATGGACTAACTTTGCAAGGATGGAGGATACGGTCAAAATGTCGAAACCGAAACAGCTTCGCTTCACGATCCGAGTCAAGCTGGCGTTGGCAAGCTTGCTCTCAATTATTCTTTTTTTTGTTACGGGTATCACAAGTTATTTCACCCTTAAGTATGTCTCCCAGCAAAACGACCAGATTGTACTGGATACGATTCCGGTCGCGAAGGCGTCTGCCAATTTGTTGACCGATCTGGTGAATGAAGAAACGGGTGTTCGAGGATACCTGGTAACCGGTTCAGAAGAATTTCTTGAGCCATATAAAGCAGGTCATGAACAGTTGCAGAAGGATATCGCCCTGATTCGTGAACATGCGGCCCAACACCCAATCATGCAAGACTTGGTCGAAAATCAGGCGATTCCTCTCATCCAAAAAATCGAGTCGTACTTCCAAAACCAGATCGCCCTGGTGCAAAACGGGAAGATACAAGAGGCCCGTGCCAAAATCAAGGATGGCAAGAATGACATGGATGCATTTCGAAACGTCTTTGAAAAAATTGATGCGGATATCAAGAAACTGACGAATGACTCCTGGAATAACAGCAAGGATGCAACGTCGAATGCAGTCAGGGCTATTCTTCTTCTGAGTGTGGTGACACTTGTTTTATCGATCCTGTCCACCTTATATCTGTTCCGGGTGATTGTACGACCGATCACTTTGGTGAGTCGGCAGTTGCGTGACATCGCAGAGGGCGAAGGGGATCTTACAAGGGAGCTGTCCATCTCCTCCAACGACGAAATTGGGGACCTGGCAACATCCTTCAATCGAATGGTTCGGAATCTGCGTGAAATCATTCGCCAGGTAAGCGGCAGTGCCGAACAGGTAGCAGCCTCGTCGGAACAACTGACGGCAAGTGTGGAAGAAACCAGTGAAGCTACTCGGCAGATCACTTCCATCGTTCAGCAAGTGGCGGAGGGAACGGAACAACAAGTCAGAAGCGTGCAAGAGAGTACAACAGTGATCAACGAACTATCCGCTGGTATTCAACAGATTGCTGTCAATGCCCAAAGTGTTTCCGCAACCTCCGTAACCGCTCACGAGATGTCAATGGAGGGAGCACAAGCCATTCAGGCTGCGGTCAAGCAGATGGATTCCATCAGCCAAACGGTTAATCACCTTGGGCATGTGATCAAAGAACTGGGGGATCATTCAGAAAAAATTGGCCAGATTGTGGCCGTCATCACTGGAATTGCAGAACAAACCAATCTTTTGGCTTTGAACGCAGCCATCGAGGCAGCTAGAGCCGGAGAACACGGCCGAGGCTTTGCGGTAGTCGCCCAGGAAGTCCGAAAACTCGCTGAACAATCGGCCGAGTCGGCAAAACAAATTACAGATTTGATCTCGACGGTTCAGGATGAAACGAACAAGGCGGTACGTTCCATGGAGACGGCAACGCAGGAAGTAGGCAGGGGGATCGAGATCGTCCATACAGCAGGGGAGTCCTTCACGAAGATCCAAGAGTCTGTTACGCAAGTTACCGAACAGATCCAACAGGTATCTGCTGCATCCCAGCAAATGTCCACGGGTACGGAACATGCGATTCACTCGATCGATACCATTGCAGAAGTCACAGAAAATACGGCAGCAGGAACACAGCAGGTGACCGCCGCAACGGAAGAACAACTGGCAACGATGGAAGAGATCGGATCGGCCGCACGTGAACTTTCGAAGATGGCGGAAGAACTGCGATCACTTGTTGGCAAATTTAAGGTATAAGGAGTTCACCCTAAGGTGATTCGAGAAGAAGGCTCCGAAAGCGTCTCGGAGCCTTCAAAGTAAGTAACCGGCACGAGACAACCGGTCGTGTAACAAGCCTATTAAGCCTTCACGACATTGGCGCCATTACTATGGTGTCGAGGTAACTGTCTCACTTACGTGTGCTTATTGCGCGGGGAAGAAATACCCGGCTTCGACAGTTTTGCCCCCGATGTAGGCATCTGTGGATAACTAAAAACCCTTATTTGAAGCGGGTTTTACGGGGTTATCCGCAAGTGATTTGTAGGCAAAAACCCAAAAATCCGTAGGCACACGTTTTCTGTTGATAACTCATTATTAACATTGATTTTCTCTATATTTTGTGGTAATATGTAACCATGTATATTCGATCCACTTCCCGTAAAAATAAAGACGGATCTGTTGTTCGCTATGTCCAACTGGCTCATAATGAGCGTGATCCAATTACCGGCCAGTCGAAAGCGAAA
>NZ_AQXL01000037.1 GCF_000376225.1 Effusibacillus pohliae DSM 22757 | reverse complement strand
GCTGGTTTTGCAATTCGCTTCCGAAAGGGCCAGAAGGCCATTGAGATTCCCTCCTTTGCCAAGGTCATAATATGGTATGAAGGTTGGTCAAAAACAATGACGATTATGCGTTGTGTAACTTTGCGCCTTTGACCTGGTCTTGATATATTGAAAGTGAATCATGGGGCACACGGGGATTGCCTGGTCCATTTCCCCTCGGTGGAGGGGATTCCCCAGGAACTCCTGGCAAGCGAGCGAGCCTTGAGGTTTGTGACATAAGCTCGAAAGAAATTGGAGATGTTTTGTGTGAGAGCATGCATGGTGACGAGCCCTCGAAACAGCGGCGAAGTTTGTTGGGTGATGTAAGACTTTTCCAGGCTGTATGAAAAATATCGCAGAAAGATCCTTCCCATTGCAATCTTTAGCTATGATCACATTCGTGACGAGCCAGATACCTTCCAGGTTACGCTTCCGTTTTTGGACGTGTTGAATTTCCGGTTCCAGGTGGAATTAAAGAAAAGGAACTGGAAAGACTTTTTGGGGCAACCGAACCCTGTTGCGGCAGCATTACTGAGCAAAATGGGGTATTCCGAAACGGAGCGAGTCCAGGTAAAGCTTGAATTTTTGCGAATGATCACACAACTGGATCCAGCGAAGACCGAAATGCTGTTTAGGGTCTTTGAAACCTATCTACCATGGTCGAAGCATGATGAGGAGGAGTTGGAAAAAAGTTGAAATCTCTGAAACCAGAGGAGGAGAAGAAGATCATGGAATACACCATTTCGTATGAGAAGAAAGCACTTGAGAAAGTTGCCAAGAATCTTCTGGCAGAGGGAATCGAGATCCCATTCATCGCCAAGGTCACAGGACTTTCCGAGGATGAGGTTGAACGTTTGAAACAAGAGCTGGAAAAACACTGATCAAACATCTACGGCGCCCTTCACGGGAGTTTTTCATATCATCATGTGAAGAGGAATTGAAACAGAGGTTGAAGGCATTGAATCCGGAGGAGGGGAAAAGAATCATGGAGTATACGATTTCCTATGAGAAACAGGCACTTGAAAGAGTGACAAAGAATATGCTCGCCAAGGGGATGGAAATCACACTTATTTTCGAAATCACCGGACTTTCAGTTCAAGAAATTGAGAAAATAAAGGAAGAGCAACACGGATCCAAAAAGTGAATGAAGACCTCCTTACGGGGCGTTTTTGTGTATTTTTTTGAAAACGTGAGTTTCGATCTGTTACAGGAGAAGTGAACCGTGGGGTACACGGTGTTAAGCGAAGGAGGGGATGATGTAAATGGAAGGTCGGGTCAGCGAGCTTGAAGCAGAGGCGATTCAAAGGTTGTACGAAAAAATAAAGGATGAACTTCAGGTCGCCAAGATCATCCTGTTTGGATCAAAAGCAAGAGGGGAAGCTGGTCCTTACTCGGATGTGGATCTCTTAGTTTTAACCTACAAAGAAAGAAGCAAGGAAGATAGGGAAAAACTGTCGGATATTGCGGCTGACATTAACATCGACTATGGGGTTGCGTTGAGCTGTTTGTACTACAATATTGACGATTGGCAAGCGGGCGACAGCATCAATCCATTCCTCAAAGACAATGTGGAGAGGGAGGGCGTTGAGGTTGTCTTACACTAAAAAAGCTGTTGAAGTTATGCTAAAAAAGGCAAAAGAGAAATACGAATCGGCGGAGGACGACTTCCTCAAAGGTCGATATGATAGTTGCGTCAGCAACCTGTATTATTCTGCCTATCAAACTGTGACGGCCTATATGATATCGAGTGGGGTGTCCACAAGTAAACACACCCATGTCAGGGCCTATGTCAATAAGGAAATGGCAAACAAAGGGTTAATTTCCAAGCAAGCGGCCAAGCTTTACAACATGTTGATGGATGCCAGATCAGATGCGGATTACGATATTGAGACCTTTAATGAGAAACAGGCGAAAGAAATGCTTGAAGGGGTTCGCTTGTTCAACAGGGAAGTGGTCCGAGTCATGATGGAAACAAAAAAGGGAACCGATTCCGATCAAAAGTAAACCGTGGGCACACGGGAATCGCTTGATGAACTTCTCCTCGATGGAGGGGACTATCCAGGGCACCCAGCAAGCGAGCGGGTTTCGGGGTTGCCTCTTATACTGATTGGCCTCGAAACAGCGGCGTTCGTTGGGTGATGCCATCGGGCTCACTGTGACAGTATGTCACGCTCATGTATGAACTGAATGCTCGCTGTGACAGTATGTTGTAGCCGCTCACGCTATTTGGCGGTGAATTTCTCACCGCCATTTTCGTGAGTAAGACTCTCGGAATTAAAATTTCCTTACAGGCTCTAGTCTCTTGACTAGGGCCATTTATTGTTTCACCCCCAAAACAGGAGTGCGAACAAATT
>NZ_AQXL01000036.1 GCF_000376225.1 Effusibacillus pohliae DSM 22757 | reverse complement strand
CGGACACCCTTGCCCTTGGCTACGGTAGGCGCTCGCCAGCCCCCGTTCGGGACTCTCACCCTAGAGATGACGCCCATGCTGGGCGTACTACAAAAAAGGGCAGCGGCGTTCAATGAAGCCGACTTCCCTTGGCGCTTGATCTACACCATCACTTTCCGGTCGTGCAGGTCCTCGACCATCGCTTGGTTCATTTTCTCCAGCAACCCCATCGCTTCCGGGTATAGTCCCTGTTTTTTATAGATGTCGCCGTATACCGAATACACTTTTACCTTATCTGCCGCCGAGCCCGCCCGTTCGACAATATCAGCCGCTTGGCGGATCCATTCCAGCGCTTTGGCGTAATTTTCTTTTTCCGATTCGATCGTGGCGAGCATGCGGTAAATCGCCGCTTTCTCCAACTCGCCGGACGAGTTGAGCTCGAGCGCTTTCTGGCAGTGGAAAATTGCCTTGTCATACTGCTTGTCCTGGAACAGCACTCTCGCCAGCGATACTTGGACAGCTCCTGTTTGACCGGACAATCCGTAATTTTCTAAGACACGCATGCAACGCTCCAGAATCGCAATCCCTTCATCGGTCGATCCGGTCTCACCGAGCACCACACCCAACTGAGCCTGCGCATTGACGATCCTTTCCATCGAGGCAAGCGCCTGATAGAGAGCCGATGCGGCTTGCGAATAATGCAGGGACTGCTCGTAGTTGCCGGTGCTGCGGTAGGTTTTTGCCAGTTCCAGATAGACGTCCGCGATCGTGCGAATGTCCTGTTTTTGTTCGAGGATGGCGGACGCCTCTTCAAAATACCGCTGGGCCAGATCCCATTCCGCCACTTCGCTGTGAATCGTCCCCAGTTGGTATGCGATCTCTCCCAGCAGGAACAAATCCGCATCCTCTTCCCGTTTGATCAGGTCATACGCCTTTTTCAAGTAATGAATCGCGATCGGATGATTCTTTTGCTGGTAAGCCACTGCCGCCAACTGATTCATGATGCGGACCATTTGCAAGGTATCCTTGCTGACGATCGCTTCATCCAGACATTCCTCAAACAGTTCGGACGCTTTTTTCAGATCCCCCACCTGTTTATAGCAATACGCCAGGTCAAACTTGATGTCCATCGGCGAAACTTGAGTCGATGGAGTCTCGTCCAACTCGCTGAGCAGGCGGATTGCCTCGCGATACTGGCCTTGCTGCATCACCGCATGGGCCAGTTTATAGGCACTTACCTTCTCCAGTTGGGACTCCACGTCGGTCAGGAAGTATTCGATCGGCGTCTCCAGCTTTTCGGCAATCTGCATCAGCAACTGATGGGAAGGATTCGCTTTGTCCGATTCAATTTGGCTGATCATGCTGGGGGTGACAAGGCCCTCGCTCAGTTCGCTTTGCGTCAGCCCTTTGCGAATGCGCAATTCTCTGATTTTCTGTCCCAAAGTTAACTTCATGTTCCGCCCTCCACATTTAGACTACATAATACTCATTATAAATCTCTTTTTTATTATGTCAAACTAAAAATAAAACAGACTAACAAGTGACGGGTTGAATGGCGCTTCAATATCAATTTTATTTAATTCTATCATAACATGTCTATAAAAACCATCGATCGATTTTGACTTTTTTGCGTGATCTGGGCGGATCATTCGGATGCGGCATGGTCGAAGCGCAGCTAGTTAAAGAAGGTTGAACCGTTTCTCCCATCGTCGAGTCTTCTTCGATGCATGAAAAAAGGCCTTCTTCGGAGAACAATGTTCCGAAGAAGACCTTGCCACTGGAGCGGGCGATGGGAATCGAACCCACGCGGCCAGCTTGGAAGGCTGGAGTTCTACCACTGAACTACGCCCGCGCAACATGGTCGGAGCAGCAGGATTTGAACCTGCGACCTCTTGGTCCCAAGCCAAGCGCGCTACCAAGCTGCGCCATGCTCCGGTGTTACGTGTCACACGCGGATTCATTCTGGTGGGCCCACCAGGACTCGAACCTGGGACCAACCGGTTATGAGCCGGCCGCTCTAACCAACTGAGCTATAGGCCCCAAATACACCCCACAAAGCATGGTGCCAAGCTGTACAGCCCGTTCCGTGTACGTTGTGGGAGCCTCATCGTAAAAAATTTTGGAGCGGAAGACGGGATTCGAACCCGCGGCCCTCGCCTTGGCAAGGCGATGCTCTACCCCTGAGCTACTTCCGCACACTACATATAAAGGTACATGATTTTCGTACAAGAATCAAGGAGTAAAAACTGGCTGGGGAGGTAGGGATCGAACCTACGCATGACGGAGTCAAAGTCCGTTGCCTTACCGCTTGGCGACTCCCCAATGACACATTCGCCTAGCGA
>NZ_AQXL01000035.1 GCF_000376225.1 Effusibacillus pohliae DSM 22757 | reverse complement strand
CACCCGTTCCCATCCCGAACACGGAAGTTAAGCTCTCCAGCGCCGATGGTACTTGGGCAGGAAGCCCTGGGAGAGTAGGTCGTCGCTAGGCGTTTGATTGGGCGATCCTCTAGCGGGTCGCCCTTTCGTTTTCGGGAACGTTTCATTGTTTAGGAAATTCCTAATCGGATTCAGGATCAAAGCGCCGCCCTTGGGCGGCTTACTTTTTTCAGGGAGCGCAAATTCGCCCAACGATCTTGTGAAGGCAACCGTCCGGGACGACCTATTGGAACTGGAACCCATTCATGTGGAGCGAAAACCAACTATCAGCAAAGAAGAGTGCCAGAAAGCTTGCGACTGCTGTGAGAAACATTTCGTTTCCTCCACTTGTCGGGTGATGGCGCCGGCATCAAACATCGTTGCTCGCAAACGGAGATTTTTCTTTATCACTTGTTGTTTGACAGGTGTAAGTAATCGGGGACGGTGACGAATCGGTACCCTTGTTGCAGGAGATGTTCGATCAGGACCGGCAATGAGTCGACTGTGCGTTGACGCGGGCCGCCGCCGTCATGTAACAAAACCAGACTGTGTTCCTGCAGACCCGATTGCACACGGGCATGTACCGGGGCTGTTTTCTTCAAATCCCAATCGGCCGGATCGACATTCCAAAGGACAGCGGTCATCCCTGCATTTTCAATCGCAGAGCGGACCTCCGGATCGGTTTTCCCGTAGGGGGGACGGAACAAACACGGCCGTTCTCCCGTCAAGCTTTCCAGCAGTTGGTTGGTCGCATTGACTTGTTGCAACAGTTGTTCTTTTGATAATTTGGTCAGATCGGAATGATTCCACGAATGATTGCCTATCACATGCCCCTGTTCATGGATTTGCCGGATCCAATCCGGGTGGGCGGCGGCTTGCGAGCCGAGCACAAAAAACGTTGCCCGAATCTGATACCTCTTCAGAATCGCAAGAATCTGTAGTGTATACGGGCTGGGCCCATCGTCAAATGTGAGCGCGACGTAACGGCCGGGCGGAAGCGGTGAAGCTGTTTCCTCCTGCATCATGTCTTTTTGATCAGTTCTGGTAATGCTTTGCGACAAGACATCCCCGGTGTCACCGGAATCTGGCAGTTTGTTTGTGGAGTTGAATGAAGCCAACCGTTCATGTTCTGCCTTGTTAGGGTTCGGATCCGGCATTTCGTTTACGGTCGTATACACCACGCCGTCCGATGCGATTCTGGTTGGCCCGGCACAAAGGACGGAAGCAGCATTTACTGATTTTTGCAGCAACAGGTTTCCAAGCAATAAACTCCCGATCAGCGCGAAAACGGTTGCTAACCAGATCACAAACGGCTTGTACAAAAAAATTCCCTCGCTCTCATTGGTCTCATTTGACCTTATGAGGGGCGAGGGAGCGATATGCAGCTATTTTTGAATCCCTTCCAGAAAAATATGGGCGAAATAGCTGCCGATTTCTTCCGGTGTAAGCGGTCCGTTTTCTTTGTACCAGCGATGCAGCCAGTTGCAGCTTCCGAGGATCGCGAGCGCCGTCAGACGGCTGTTTCCCGACTCAAATTCACCGGCCTTGACGCCCTCGTCGATGATCTTCGTCCACAGATTGAGATATCGGTCGGTTTCCGCTTTGATCACTTGATGATGTTCTGGTTCGAGCGAAAACGCTTCCCGCAGCAGGACGGTCGTCATTTCCAGATTGCCCGCCACGAACGACACATGGTTTTGAATCGCCAGAATCAGTTTGTCTTTCGAAGGGACCTGGCTTTCGATAATCTTTTCCAGGCGGCGGTTGAATCCGCTGATTGACTGCTGGGTGATTTTCATCAGCAGTTCCTCTTTGCTGGAAATGTAGTGATACAGGCTTCCTTTTTGCAAACCGACTTCATCCGCGATATCCTGGACGGAGGTCGCGTGGTACCCTTTTTGCTTGAATAGCTTAATTGCCGCTTGCGCGATTTCTTCGTATTTGTTAATTGCCATTCACAATCGCTTCCTTTCACATCCACAGATCAAATGACAAATGTTCATCAGCAGTATTGTACCATATGTACATGTTTTTCCCTTTTTGTTCAATCTTTGTTCAAAAACGAACCAATCTATGTATACGGTAACTTAAAAATACGCCACACCGCTCATTGAAAATTCCCCCACCTTGACCGATAATCCTCACAAAGCAGATAGTTCGCAACGTGA
>NZ_AQXL01000034.1 GCF_000376225.1 Effusibacillus pohliae DSM 22757 | reverse complement strand
AGAAAAGAAGAGAAGAGAAAAGAAGAGAAGAGAAAAGAAGACGAAGACAACGTGCCCACACGCGCGAGTGAAACGGAGTCGTCGTCCTCGTCATCTTTGCCTCTCGATCCAAAACTTGGAGAAGTCTATCAGAGGTTTGAGGCCGAAGGCTTCGGTATGTTATCGGACTATGTAAAGCAAGAAATTGCAGATCTATATGACGAGTATGGTGATGTTTGGGTCCTAGAGGCCATGCGTGAAGCTGTTGTGCAAAACAAACGGCGTATCGCATTTGTACGTGGTGTGTTGCAAAACTGGCGATCGGAAGGCGGGATTCGCCGATCCAAGGGAGGGGTAACGGATGGAGCAAATACAAGAGCGCGTGCAGCGCCTGTTGGAACAAGTCCAAAGTCAGCCGCAGAATGGCTCAAACAGCAGGCAGCCGGAAGCGCAACGTGAATACGAATGCCAGAAATGCAAAGACGAATGCGTGATCGTAGATTGGCAACGGAATGTGGCAAGACTTTGCGAATGCGTAGAGCAGAAACGCTTGAATCGAGCGCTCCGGCATAGTCGAATCAGTGAAGAATTCCGGACCAAGACGTTTGAAAGCTTCGAGTTGTCCGGTCGTGACCCACGCATTGTGGCTGCCTGGCGGCAGGCGAAAGACTATGCGGAACGGTTCGATCACATGAAGGAATCCAGGCAAAACAGTTTTGGAATCGTTGGCGCTGTTGGGTCTGGCAAAACACATTTGATTTGCGCGATTGCCAATAATTTGCTTCACCGCGGAATAGGCGTCCGATATTTCAACTTTGTCACCGGATTTAAGGAGATGTTTGCCAAGTACGACGAGGGGGGACAGGCGGTCGAGGAAATCCGCCACGAGCTGCAGACCTGCGAAGTCTTGATGCTGGATGACCTTGCAAAAGGGAAGCAGGATCGGCAAATTGGACAGGTCAGAGTTAGCGACGCGGTGTATAACGAGACCTACGCCATCGTGGAATACCGCTACTTCAACCGGTTGCCGATCCTCTGGTCAAGCGAGTTGTACTTCGACCTGATTGATGTGTTGGGGGAAGCAACGGCCAGTCGGCTGTTTGAAATGAGCAATATCTCGGATGTGACATACCGCGATAATGAGCCGATTGGAAGTCTAAATTATCGGCTTCGGAAATTCGTCGGGTGAGGGGAAAGCATATGGCGGACCTCAGACAAAACTTACAGCTTCGTCTAATCCAGACGTTCAGCCTGCTGCAGTGCCGTCGCAGCCAACAAATGGAGATCATCGAAGGGACGCTCGGGGAACGAAAAAATATCACGTCTATGAGCGTTGAAGAGTTGAAAATAGTTCTGGCCGAACTGACCGGACAGGAGGAAGGGATGGCGGTATGAGTCGGATCGACCGCGACAAACTGATCGAGGGGTGGATCGAAAATCGCGTGCTCTACCGGGAATGCAAAATGTGCAAGCACCAGACGATTGTGTGACAGGTCAAAGTGAGGGAAACACTATAATTTTGCGTGAGCTGCAGACCATTTGCGAACACTCACCGTCTAGGAGGTGGGGGGTATCGGATTGTCTGCCTGGACGAATCAACCGCCCAGAAGATATCCGCAAGGCTTAGCAGATTGGGGTATCAGGTTCAAAAACAACAAGGGGAAATTCGGTTTCGGAAAGCACAAAATTACACGCGATGAGGGGGCTAAACTGATGAACCAATGGAAAATCGTGTTTGAAAACGGCAGGCAATTCGTCGAAGCAACTGGAATGGCAGAAGCCTGGACAAAGGGGAACCAACTGCGAAAATCGCAACCAGAGCTGGGGCGGATCATCCTTGTGGCTCCGGCGCAGCCTGCTTTGGATTAGACTGATTCATGGAGAGGGGAATGCCAGTGATTTTGGGACTTGATCTTGGATATGGCTACGTGAAAGTCACCAGCGACGGTCGGACGGTCCAAACGTTCCCGTCGGTTGTTGGTAGCGGGAAGGAGCGGCAATTTGCGGGACTCTTCGGTTCCGGACGTGGGCTCGATGAGATGGCGGTGCAGATTGATGGCCGGACGTACTACGTTGGTGACTTGGCGGTCGCCGAATCGTACGATGCAAGCCGTGCTATTGACAGAAACAAAACCCATCACGATGCGACCCGTGTGCTGGTGGCGACT
>NZ_AQXL01000033.1 GCF_000376225.1 Effusibacillus pohliae DSM 22757 | reverse complement strand
TCGACACAGCGCTCACTCGGCTGGCGGATTGACGGTAGAGCGCTCACGACAATGGCGGTGAGAAATTCACCGCCAAATAGCGTGAGCGGCTACAATTTTAAACAAACGGGACGATATATTGTATCTGGCTTCTAAATACCGGGTCAAAAACATCCGGATTTTCGGATCCCAAGCTCGTGGAGAGGAAACTGCTGACAGTGACGTTGATTTTCTCGTGGAATTTGAAGAACCGAACCTCTTGGATCGGATCGGATTCAAACAGGATCTGGAAGAATTGCTGAACATGCCTGTTGACGTTGTGACTGAAAGCACGATCCATCCAATGCTTCGGGAGCACATTTTGGCCGAGGCAAAACCATTCTGATTCCCGCTCAGACCCTCTCTTAACATGAAACGTCCGCAAGGGCGGAATAGGCTTTTCAAGGTGCATTGTACCAACGCAGTACCACTCGCCGGGAACCACTTCCACCCACCGGAAGTTGCTACCCTTTTCGGCAAGTTCTTCGTTCAATCGCCTGTATTTTTCGTCCGCCTGAACACTTCTGAAGGTCACCAGGCGCTTCCAAACACGTGTCCAAAAGGTCATATTCCCCACCCCTTCTCCATTTTCACATAACTGTGGTATGTTATGAAAGGAGTCACCTTTAAGGGGGCGGCTCGTTTGGGTTTGATAGACGGCTACTTTCCAAGAGGGGGCGGTCTATCGCTTTTTTGTTGGTTGGGGAAAAGCGCTTTTTGCCCCCTAGAGTTTACATTACCCTCTAGCAGCAATCTCTTGCGTTAAGCGCAAACGCTCAACTGCTGCTTGCCTCTCCGAAAATCCCCAATCTTCACCCTCTCTTTTTTCAATTTTCTTACTTATACATCAGGGGGCTTTGACTTCTGAAGGGATGCTTCACCTCGACTACGCCGCTCACCTCAAAGATGGGCTTTTCTTTTTTAAGTTTCGAAAAACTTGGCCACAACTGTCTGAAGGGTTTGGCATGTAGCAGGAAGTTCGTCCAGTTCGGACGTACAATATTAATGTGATATATTTTCTATCGTTTTGAGACATTTTTGGAAGGTGAGAACATGCAGCGCTCGCTCAAACAAACCCTCGCAACCCTGCTTCTGGCCGGAGCGGCCATGGCGGCCAATCTGCAAGCGGCATCCGCTGCGGAGAGCCCGAATGTCTTTTTCAACGGAAAGCAAGTCCAGTTCACGGACGTAAGCCCGCAGATCATCCAGGATCGCACGTATGTTCCGTTCCGGGCCTTGCTTGAGACGCTGGGAGCAACAGTGACCTGGGATGGCGCCACTCGCACCGCCATTGCCCAAAAAGATGGCATCACCGTCAAGATCTCCATTGGGAAAAACGTGCTGGATGTGAACGGACATCCGCTGACGATGGATGTGCCTTCGACGATTGTCAATGACCGCACTTTGGTTCCGCTCCGGTATGTGTCCCAGGCGTTGGGCGCATCGGTGAGGTGGGATCCGAACAGCGGAGGACAGGTGTTTGTCAACCAGGATGTGCAGGACATGCTGAACCAAATGGTGACCGGGCAATCGGGAGACCAGAAGGTGACCTATGAGCAGGCGGCCATTCTGATGCAATGGCTGAACGCCAACAAGGACAAGTTGCCGGCGTTTACGGGTAATAAGGCGCCTGAGAAATATGTGTATGGAACAGATCCTCTTCATAATCCGGATGAGTCGCAATTTGAAAGACCATTTGTGGGCAACGGGAAGGTGATGTGGTATGTACCAAGAACTTATGTCACAACTGGTGTATATCGAATTGAAGAGTTGGAATTGCATCAAGCGCCGGTAACTAATGTTGATGATATCGATCCCCATGTCTTAGCGATCATTTATACTGTCTGGGATACTACCAGCACGAAATATCACAACTCGACAACGCCTACGTATGCTGGTGCAGAAGTCAATCACTATTTGCCTAACTTAAAGTAGCATTGGAATGGATCCCCTCCATTCCGTTACATACCACCCACTGTATTGGGGTGGTCCTTATAAGGAAAGGAGCTATTCCTGTGATGAATTAAAATGCGGTTTGCAAAACAAAAAGCGCCTCCTGTATGCTGGGTCTCGGAATGGTTGACATTCACTGC
>NZ_AQXL01000032.1 GCF_000376225.1 Effusibacillus pohliae DSM 22757 | reverse complement strand
ACTAGTTGGTTGCGTCACTTTCTAGTAGACACGCACGGTGGCTTCGTCGTCAATTGTGGACGACGGATTTTACACCACTACCTGAGACTTTAACTATTAGATATGACTGGGATTCGAGAGTATAAATGAGGATGATAGAGATATTTTTCCTAAACAGTGAAATTTCAGTATATTAGGATGTGGACATAATTACCAAAGCATGAGAATATAAAGACAGGATATACAAATGTTGATTTAACAACCTATAAAAATGAACTATTACGAATGGTTTGATTCGGTTTTATCAGATCAGGTTATGGAAACTTGTGATCTGATAAAATAGAGACCGCCTCCAACCAAATAAGGCCGAACGAATGGGGAGGCGGTTCATGCGAGCTCCTGCCTTTACAAGGCCAGCCAGTTACCATGCGTCGCTCTTTTGGAAGAATGGCGTATGGTAATTTGCGTTTGGGAATAGGGGTTGAAGATACGTTACATAACAGGTAAAGGAGTTTATTGAGTTGAAAAAGATTTTATCTATTTTCCTTGTTTTTTCTTTTGTTTTTTCATTTCTGATTGCTTACAAGCAGGCAGATGAAGAAGAACTTCGTAAAATGGAAAAGGCGGGTGAGGCAAGACCATTTTGGATTCCCAAGGATCCGAGGCTGGCCAACCCGGACGAGATGTACCCGATTTTGCAGGAGGTGGCTAATGAATCCAGGGTCAATCTTTTCAGGACGAACATCCATTACAAGGAAGATGACCGGGCGGAAATTCTCAAATACATACTGTTAACAGACAACACCCATTTTTTTGATGTCTTCCGATTGAAAAGCGGCAGGTTATTAACGGCCAAAGACACGCAGCAGGGCAATTCTTTTCTCTCTACGGTCGACACCGGGGATCACAACCAGGTTGGCATCGTCAGGGACTTCGGAGCCAATAACCTGATCACAATCAAACCGCTCAAAGCCGCTTATGAATCTTTGCCTGTAGATGGACAATATTTTGTGGAATCGGCTGGTAACCGCGCCTATGATACGTTTTTCAAAAGTTTTGTCGCTAAAGTAAACGAACGATTTCATTCTTCTTATACAACTGATGATTTCGTGAAAAACACGAATGATTCAGGAGGTGGCGCAGTCGAATCTGGAACATATTTCCTTGAGTATATCAGGTATATGATTTTTGTCATTACTTTACTCCTGCTCATCTACTACATTTTCCATGAATCGAAGCGGATAGGCATTATGAAAATGCACGGCCTATCCAACATCCGCCTATGGTTTATTATCGTCGGCAGGCTGATTACCGTCGTTTTTGTTTTGTCGGCGGCGGCATCCGTGCTTGTGGCCATGTTGATCCCAAATACCACCGCACAGTTTGTTGGCGGGACCCTTCTCTCTCAGTTACAAGCCTTTGCCATAGCGATGGCGAGTTCACTTCTAACGTTTGTGTATATTTCCAGAGTCAAGATTAGCGATGCCATTAAGAACCGGAAGAATACCGGCGGCATCTTTGCCTTGAACACACTGCTAAAGGCGGGTTGCTCCATACTGTTGCTCTTCAATAGCCTTTCGATCTGGAGCCAGTATGCCGAAATCCGCACCAAGCAGGAGAACCTGAAAAGCTGGGAACGCAGCAAGGATTACGGGGTCTTTTATCCCCTAGAGTCCGGGGATGACATGGAGGATTTTAAGAATGGCGCCATCAAAACGACTGGAGCCCAAGCGGGTGATCTCTATCCGATTCTCAATCGAATGGGATCAGTCTTTGTCGACGTTCTTGAATATCAGCAAAAAAATCTTATCTTAAACAAGGATTCACAGAATATACGATCTATATTGGTGAACCCTAACTATCTACGGGAGTTTCCCGTATTTGATGCACACAACCAGCCTGTACAGGTGCCAGAGGACACAAACGATTGGATTTTACTGGTGCCTGAAAAGTATCGCATCAGGGAAAAGGAGATCATGAGCTATTTTACTAAATCGAGAAAGAAAATCTATCAAGCGGAAGAACGGGCTTTTAAGCTTCCTCGCTAAACAATGTGGGTTTATGGGTTTTCAACAGGGTCAATAATGGCTAATAGCCTATTAAACATGAATCTGGAGTGAGACCC
>NZ_AQXL01000031.1 GCF_000376225.1 Effusibacillus pohliae DSM 22757 | reverse complement strand
CTGATGTCACCCTCTTCCAAGCCGCTCGCCTGTTGGGCGTTCCTGGGTAATCCTCTCTCGTGAGAGGAAGTTGACCAGGCTAACCCCGTGTGCCCCACGGTTTATGTACAGGGGCCGATCTACCGCCAGCCCCTCTCCTTCAGTTTCAAACCAAACCTCTCGTTCACTTTCTATTTCGGCGGACTGCTGTCCGGATACTTTCTCCGACGCTCACCATGCCTGATCCGATAGCAGGATAAGTTGCTCCAGATCTTCCAGATCGGATGGCACATGCCGTTCAAACACCTTGCGAACTCGATTGCGCTCTTCCCCGCTCGCTCCATGCAACGACCTCGAACGGCTCGGCGCTGTGGTTTTGTGCAGTTCAATCATGCACATCAGATCGTAGCGATTCAGCTTGCGGAGATCGGGGCCCGGGCCATGCCTCGTGGAAAGTGCGCAGTATGTTTGTGTAGTCCACACGAAACAGATCGCAAAGCTGGCGGATGGTGCAGTATATCATTCGCATCGTCCCTTCTTTCCCACTTTAATACTAAATTTTTCCTCAAGACAAGACAGGACGTTGTTGTTACCCGTTGAATTTTATAAGTGTGATCGTGCCGTGTTGTTTATCGGGGAAGGGAGATCTTATGGCAAAACGAAGAAAGCGAAAACATGATGATTTCGTAGGAAGCCTCGTTGTTTTGTTGATGCTGGGAGCTTTTTGGATGGCTTTTGATGCGACCCGTTCATTTACTGCTGGTTTGGTTGCAATGGGCATAGTTTTCGGAATCGCCTATGCAATTGTAACAGTTGTTCACATGATGCAAGAAGAGAAACTGAAAAGATCGGGAATTTACGACATCGACAAAATGGATGGCCGGCAATTCGAACTTTATTTAGGGCACCTGTTTCGTTCGCAAGGTTACTCTGTAGAGGTTACACGCTCTTCTGGGGATTATGGCGCTGACTTGGTACTCCAGAAAGACGGGAAAAAGATCGTAGTGCAAGCCAAACGCTACAGCAGTAGAGTCGGCAACGCAGCTGTCCAACAAGCCCGTGCCGCAATGGACCTGTACGGCGCCTCGGAAGCATGGGTGGTGACCAACAGTGAATATACAGATCAGGCTTACGTTCAGGCAAAAGCAAGCCAGGTGAGGCTCATCGATCGTAAAGAACTCATGGAAATGATTCTGAAAATGAATCCCAACGCCGTGCCAAAACCAAAACAAATTATGGCGGAAAACCCGCAAACAGAATTCAAATGCGACCAATGCGGAAATACCATGGTGCTAAGAAAAGGCCCGAAAGGCGAATTCTACGGTTGCAGCGGGTATCCGAAATGCAGGAATATAAAAGCCGCTCCGAAACAGTCATACTCAGTGTGAGGCCCGTTTGATGGTGTAGCCGCTCAGTTTCCTTGTCTGGAAACGAGCGGTTTTTCTTGCCCAGAATGACAGAGATGAGAGACAATGAATGATTAGTAGCCCCGTCTTCCTCCGCACCAAGCTTTCGCTCACATTTATGGACGACTGTAGTTCATCTCGCTTTATGGGTCAGCGTTGTAGCTCTTTCTTCAGTTTTTCGATCTCTCCTACTGATAGCCCCGTAACTTCTGAAATGAGCGATACATCCATCCCCTTAGCCAGCATGTTCTTTGCAACTTTCTCAAGTGCTTTCTTCTCATACGAGATGGTGTATTCCATAATCCTCTTTTCCTCCTCCGGGTTCAGATATTTCATGACATCACCCAACATACTTCGGCGGCCTTTCGACAGCTAATCACCAGTGGTCCTCCTATGCAGATTCGCCGCTTTAATGTCCGCTGATGTCATCCTCTCCCGAACCCGCTCGTCTGTTGAGCGTTCCTGGGTAATCCCTCCTCATGAAGGGAAGTAGGCGCATCTGTGCAAGATGCCAAGGTCCTTTGTCTGTCCCCCCAATCTAGGGGGAAGTGTCCTGGCAACCAGTGTGTGGAGATC
>NZ_AQXL01000030.1 GCF_000376225.1 Effusibacillus pohliae DSM 22757 | reverse complement strand
AGTCGCCACCAGCACACGGGTCGCATCGTGATGGGTTTTGTTTCTGTCAATAGCACGGCTTGCATCGTACGATTCGGCGACCGCCAAGTCACCAATGTAGTACGTCCGGCCATCAATCTGCACCGCCATCTCATCGAGCCCGCGCCCGGAACCGAAGAGTCCCGCAAATTGCCGCTCCTTCCCGCTACCGACAACCGACGGGAACGTTTGGACCGTCCGACCGTCGCTGGTGACTTTCACGTAGCCATATCCAAGATCAAGTCCCATAATCATTTTGCATTTGCTCCTTTCATTTGCTTCTTTGGCATCCAGAAACCGTTAGGTTCTTTTGATCGATTTTAATCTCTGAAACTATCACAATCGGCCCAAGCTTTGGTTGGACTTTTCGAAACTGATTCCCCCGGAACCATGCCTCGCGCACGCCTGCCGCTTGTACCACCTGCTGCATGCCCGAATCATACTTGATCCTCCATCGCCTCATTCGCTCTCCGTCCTTTATTACTCCTCGCAAGCTCGGATGTGGGCTTATTTTGTTTTTACCTGACTTGTGTTTATCCCGATTTCCGCCAATATTTTTTCGCATTCGACCTGGTTTAGCTGGGTGATCGGTTTTTCAACACCGAGAATCTGTTGAACCAGTATCCTGATTTCCTTGCCCTTGAACCGATGGAACGACAGAGCCTTGATGACCTCAATCCGCAAATCATTGACTCGAGCGCTCATCGCCTTTGCACTTCCTCGGCCAGCTTCCGGACTGCCGCCATGATCTTTTCCCGCGTTTTCGGACCGATTCGCCTAGTTCGGTTCAAAGCCGCTTCCCAAGAGTCGCACGCTTGGTGGAAGCCCTTTGCATATGCTTCTTCCCGCAACCGTTCCATCTTCTTATGCAATCCCATAGCATCCCACCCCCTACGAGATCAGCCGCCATCCTTTCCGGATGCGGGCTTTCAGCTCGTACCGCCTCAACGGCTCGTAAAGATTGACGTCTCGTCCGTTTTCTTTTCTCCTGAGCAAGTACCACCGCATTTTTGCCATGAAACCACCGCCCCAAGATAGTCCAACGCAATCCCCCGATTCGGTTCCACGCGGTAACATGAAAGACGAATCTCTTGGTACGGAATGCTCTGGCGTCCCCCTCGCATCCGGCCAATCCACCATTTCTCCAATTCCCGGAACTGCATCGCGTACACTTCCCGCAACACCGCGAATTCGATCAGCAGGAACGCAATCCCGCCGTTATCTTGCCAACGCCGCAGGAAATCAACCTGATGCGGTTCCACCTGATCCAGCTCGAACCTTGTCCGCTCCCGCGTCGATTTCGCGTCAAACGCGATCGGGCGACCGTTGAACACGCCGACAAAATCCACGGTCGACTTTTTCTCCGGGAAGGCCGAAACGATCTGTTTGCCGCGCCGGATGACCTTCCACGGTGTCGGGACTTTTTGGATGATAGCCCAGCCCTTCGACAGGTACTGCGCGTTTGCGAATTCGATGAGCTGTTCAAAGTCCATTCCCCTGTTTGCTTGACTGATTGGCAACGGCTAGACCTCCTTCTCATATCCGCAGGTCTTGCAAGTCCGAATGAATACGTGGTTTTCAATCCTGAGCCGGAAACTGCCGTGACCACACTTGCCGCAAGTTCCCGGACGTTCTTCCGCGAGTTCATTTCCGGTTCGAATTAAGCCGAATCCCAAGTGCTTCCGCCGTCCGGTCCATTTCCCTGCCATCTTCCCACCACGTCCCTAGTCAAACCGACAACATGAACACCGCAAGCATGTAACACAGCGCTAGACATCCCGCTGCCGTCCAGCGCCGGCCGCAATCCCAAAAACCAACGTCATGAAGACGGACACCAGCATCAAAATTCCAAAAATCAGGCTCCATAGCACCGTGATCCCCCCAATTCACGGATGAAAGGCAGCAAT
>NZ_AQXL01000029.1 GCF_000376225.1 Effusibacillus pohliae DSM 22757 | reverse complement strand
GGCCGCCCACCGCCTGGAACAGCAATAGAACAACCGCGACGACCACAAACAGAACTCCGCGTTGCATCATCCGTTGGACATGGTGCTGCGCGAAGTCCTTGAGAAGCACACCGGCAGCCACAATGGCAAAAATAGGCCAGATGTGGTCCAGAAAGCGACTTTTCTGGATAGCCTCCGCAATTGCCCCGAAGGGCGCCAACCACCCCGATGGGGCATATCCCAGATCCAAGATCCACATGGACAAACGAACCAAAACCACCGAAAGACTTAAAATAACATTCGAGAGCCCCCATAGGGGATGAAATCCCGCAAAAAAGCCTCCTGCGTCCCAGTTATAGTTCGAGATGGGATACCCGTCAGGTGAGGTCAGCAATGGATCCGAGAATGGGTCGGCGGCCGCCCATGTCGTTGTGTCCCAAGACAGGCTGAGTCCAACAAGCAGAATCAATGTTTTCCAGAATCGCACGAAAAAACCCCCTTCCACTTGGAAGAGGGGGCGAGAGAAAGAATCATCCACTTTTTGGAGTGCTGGAAAAGAGGCGATCCAGACTGCGAGGCAACACCTCGATCTGCATCTCGCCTATTCGGCCCTCGGGATCCCGAACCAGTCCCCTGCCATTTCGGTACTCCGCAAACCGTTTGGTCCACCGTCGAGGGTCTTCATCGGTCATTCCCAGGATTCGAAGGGCGGCCTCCACCTGATCCTGACTCTCCAGGTGCAACAGAATTTTCCACGCGAACAGACCGGTCATATCTTCCTCGTCCGCTCGCGGCAGGAAATCGGTTGCGTTTTGAGTAGCCAGAATCGGGATCAGGTTTTCCGAACGGCTAAACCGCATGGCCTCGTTGATCAGACGCTGCCCTTGCTCAAAACGACGCAGTACCCACGCCTCGTCGATCGCCAGCACCTTGACAACTGATTTGGGCAGGGCCATAAGCCGGCGTAGCCCCAACGTCGCTACGGCATACAGGATCGCGGCAGAATACCGTTCGGTTTCCGTCCACTTTTCCTTAGGCACCGTTTTGTCCGGGAGAGACAGGCCGCGAACGATAGCCGTTACCAAGTCGTGGTCGAAAATCGTCTCTCCCGTGTCCTCGCCAAAAAACAGCCGCCCGATCTCATGATCCGCCATGAGTCGGACCCGCTCCGCAACCAGCCGCGCTTCTTCCCGCTCCTTGATTTCGGGCGTGTTTTCCCCTATTTCCACCAACGCTTGGTGAAACTGCCACATATCCCATCGGTCGCCCTTCAAGACCTGCTCCACCGCCTGGTTAATCACGATCTGCCGCCGATCATCGCCCAGCGGATTGAAAATCAGTTCCATGATCGCCCGGGCGTCCTGGACGTTCCCGACCCGGAACGGGGAAAACCGCGTGTCGGAGTCATACGTGAACCGCAAGATCTGGACGTCTGTCGGAAGTTGCGCCAACGGCTCCGTCTCGCCCTTTGGATCGACCAGGAAAACCTTCGCGCCCCAAGACAGGAGCAAGGTGGCAATGTACTTGAGCGCATAAGACTTCCCGCTTCCCAAGGTTCCCACAAGCATGATTGCGCTCGTGGTGTTCAACTCCTGAGCCGGCCGTCGGGGATCCATCCAGACCGGACGACCGTTGAGAAGCCTTCCCAGCCAAAAGCCGCTCGGATCCCCCAACGACCGCGTGCCAAACGGAACAGCGGCCCCCAATACCCCCGGGTCCATCGGCGTCTCCCACCCCGTCGGCAGATCGTCACCAAACGGATAGAACGCCTGGAACATCCGTTTCATATCCCCCGGGGCCCGCACGAGGGTGTGATAGACTCCGGCGATCTGCTGAAACTGTTCCGTTCGGTGCCGAAGTTCGGAAGCATCCGGCGCCCCCAAAGCAAAAACGGTCGCCATGTGTACCAATGGCTGTCTTGAACGAAGTTTCCGCTCCAGCGA
>NZ_AQXL01000028.1 GCF_000376225.1 Effusibacillus pohliae DSM 22757 | reverse complement strand
CGTGACAGGGTGACTTACTTCCGCCATAAAGAGCCGGCCCCTTTGTGGGCGACTATTGTACCGACCGTGGGTGTTGCAGCACCTGCGGTCGTTTTATTATATGCTGAGAACAATGCTTCTATTCACATTATGGCGGATGATTGCGGGGGGAGTCAAGTAGCATCAACCATTCGGTGATTTTTTCTTTCTCAACCTACTCTTTTCGGGATATTGCTGATTCTCCCGCTATTCCAAAAACGCCTCTTCGACTGCTTTCTCCAACTCGTTCTCGGTCGGCTTGGCATATCGGCGGGTCATGTTCACATCTGTATGTCCTGCCAATTCTGCAACAACCGCCAGATCCAACCCACTAGAAACCAAGGCACGACAGAAGGTATGTCTCAAGGCATGGGGATGAGTCCCGTATTTCGCCAGAATGCGCTGTACCTGCCGAACAGAAATTCTCTGCCCATAGTTCGACAAGAACATAGCGGAATCCCGATCCTTCCTCTCAGCCAGATAGCGGGACAGATGATGCCGAGCTTCCGCAGGGAGCGGAACCACTCGGGCCTTAGCCCGCTTTCCTTGTCGGACGAACAAGCGCCCACTTCGTTCCCCGATGGTGACATCCTCTCGATCCAAATTACACAACTCGGACACCCGCAATCCGCAATACAAAAGCACGTAAACGATTGCGATGTCCCGCAGATTTCCATCCCGCTCCACTTCCCGCAACAGGCGGTTGCGCTCGTTCCTCTCCAGCGCTTGCGGTGCCAATTCAGTTACTCTTGGAGGACGCACCGTACGCAGGTTCATGACAGCGTGATCCTGCCCGGTCCACCGGGTCCAAGCACGGATTGCGGCCAGCGCCACAGAAACTGTGCTTGGAGACTTTTTGTGAGCCAGTAACCAGTCAATATACTGCTGCACATCCGCCCGAGTGAGACGATTCAGATCGCCACCAGTTCCAAGGAGCCAATCCTGGAACCGACCAAGCCAGTACAAGTACATCTGTTTCGATTGGACACTTTTTCCAGCCATGTGCTCCTCAATGACGGCGGTGATGTCCATTCCCCCACCCCCTTCCCCAGAAAATACTCCACCGTAGATTTTAACGACACTTTTTTGAGTCCTTACACTTCCAGTTTTTAGGGGTTTGGGTGCGGTGCAAAAAGGAATTGCTAACCTGGGCTGTTCATTGGAGTGTCGTGAAATGCATATTTTACGACAGATTTATACGACACTCACCCTCCAAAATCCTTTTCACCCTCGATTTGCTCTCCCAATCTTTGGGGGAAGTCTTTTCGGAATGACCCTCCCATCTTCCATGATCTCGTACCATCCCGGAGCCACACGCTGCCCCCAGTGCTGTACCGTCACCACGCCCTTTCGCACCTTGATATTGGCAGGCACCCGCAACTCAAGCTGCGATACCTTGCCTTTCGCCGGCAGACTGGCCACCCGGCCGTCTTCCATCAGCGCCACCCGGACCCGCCACAAGACCGGCTCCGGACGCCCCTTCGGATTCGGGCGAGGTTCCCAGCCATCATGCACCTTCGGGCGAAACAGAAACTTCACGAAGTCCAACAAAAAGGCCACCACGGTTTTTCCGGCTGGATCGAGCTTGCTCAACTGATACCCCGCATATCCGGCAACCAGGATGCCGAGCAAAAACGGACTGACCGGAATCCACCGGGCCAATAGCGTCCCCACGAGTAGGGAGCATGGAAGCCACAAGACGGCCGTCAGGATGGCGGTGTCAAAGCTGATCTGCACTCCCCGCGGTAACCGGATACGGTACCGTCCCTGCCCCAAGCTCGACAGGGACGGACGGATCCGATACAGGTTGCGATACGTACGGTAAGCCATCGCCATTGTCCA
>NZ_AQXL01000027.1 GCF_000376225.1 Effusibacillus pohliae DSM 22757 | reverse complement strand
ACCAACGTCATGAAGACGGACACCAGCATCAAAATTCCAAAAATCAGGCTCCATAGCACCGTGATCCCCCCAATTCACGGATGAAAGGCAGCAATTCCGGCGATTGATAGATGTCACCGATGATTTCAACGTCCGTTTTTTGGGCGACTTCTCCAAGCAAGGTACTTCGAACCCAAAACGCGCCGTCCGAAAAATACACATCCGTGATGACCTCAATATCGAACGCGGCATACCGGACAATGTCACCGGCGCATATTTCTTTTCCGTGTTTGTCCGTCACACCGGAATACAACATGAAGTCAAACCGGCTTTTGTCGCCATTCTCGATCATGTTCCCGACCGCCCGCATGCTCAGATGGTCATCGTACAGATCGCTTCCGCCCAATCCACTGAGGACATCCGTCCACATTTCCCGTTTTTTCTTGTCCCATGCCCGAATCTTGACTCGCATACGATCCCCCTGCTTCACCACATCGTTTTCCGCCGATAATCCGGGCCGTGCATCTTGATCACGTGCGCCCGTTCGCACATCCGTGAAAAATTCCGGTCGCCAATTTTGAGCTGCAACTGTTCGCTGTTCAGGTTCGTGGTGTAGATCGTGTGGCGGCCGGAACGGGCGTTCACAACCTCGAAAATCTTGGTCACGGCCCATGATTCGGCTGATCCCGAATACTCCGCTCCGATGTCGTCCAGCACCAGCACATCCACCGTTTTCAGCGCTTCCAGAATGTCCGCCTCGGTCGTCTCCGAACTCCGGTTGTACGTCTCTTTCAGCTTCGTCAGCATGTCCGGGACCGAGATGAAAATCCCTGTGTACCCCCGTTCCATCAGAGCCCGCACAATCGACACCGCCAGATGGGATTTCCCTGTTCCGTAGTGGCCGGTAAAAATCAGATTGGCCGGCCGGTCGAGCGAGAACGATTTGACGAAGGCCATCGCCTCAACCTTGGCTTTTTTCAGCCCTTCCGTGGTTGGCTGGTAGGTTTCAAACGCCGCATTCCGAAGGCTCGGGCTGATCAAGGACGATTCGTCAAAAATCCGGAGCAGTTTCCGCTTTTTCGCTTCCTCGTTCTCCTGCATGATCTGCCGGACCAGCGCCAGTTCCTCGCACCGGCACCCAAGCCGGTGGACAGCCGTTTTCCCCTTGAACGGCCCGCCAGCAAGCGAAATTTCGACAATCTCAACCGTTTCGCCGCATCCGGCGCATTGCTCTTTGCCCCTCAAAGTCTTTTGAAATCTTGGCAATCCCGCATTGGCCAGAACCTGTCCGATGGCTTGCATACGCCTCCCCCTTACCAGCCCATTTCCTCAACGGTGTATCTGGGTTTCTTGGCGACAAGTGACATCTGTCGCAATTTCTTCTCTCGTCGCTTGACCTCCAGCTCGTCGCGGCGTATCTGCCGCTTCGCCTCTTCATCCAGCGCCGCATCCAGCGTCCGGATTCCCTTGTTCAGCCATGATCGGAAAATGCCGGTTGCATAGGCGAAATTCTGTCCGGCTCGTCCTGCTTTCTCGATCCCGTAAATCAGGAGATCGACTGGCAATCCCTCCTTGTCGATCAGGTGATTGATCTCGTCAAGCTGTATCGCTGACATATGCCTGCCAAACGCCCGAAAATAGGTGTTGGCGAGATCGGCAAACGTCGGCCCGTCCCCTATTGTTGTTGCTGTTGTTGTATATATTTCTTTATTTCTTACATTCTTGTTTGTGGACACTTCCTGGACATCTGCTGGACAGGAGCTGGACACTTGCTGGACATTTTGTTGGACATCCTGCTGGACATTCTCGCCCTCCTCGGATTGGTAGAACGCCCAATTTACAATGGTTACGACGCTATATTTGCTGGACGAA
>NZ_AQXL01000026.1 GCF_000376225.1 Effusibacillus pohliae DSM 22757 | reverse complement strand
ACGGATCATGATACGACAATCATCCGAAGAATCCTCCGACATTGAACATGACAAAAAACCGCTCACTCGCCGCCAAATAGCGTGAGCGGTAACACTGGAACTGGTTCGCGCAGTTGCCAGAACTCGCTGCTTATTGGTTGGGGCGCATGGTTGGGTGGTTTATATACCAATTGCCCAGGATTTATGAAGAAACGAAGAAATGGCTGAGTCAACTGCCAGCTCGTGTTTCTGAATGGTTCTCTAGTGTTTACAACAATACGCAGAAGTGGTGGACCGACATTCGAAATAAAGCGACTGAGAAGGCGCATGAAATGTTTACCAACGTTGTGCGGTGGATTACGAATTTGTACAACGAGATCAGTCGTTGGCTTTCGCAGTTGCCCGGTCGGATATATGGTTGGTTCACCGATTCCAAGAATAAAGCGGTAGAGGTCGCGGGAAACATGGTAGACGGTGTTTGGAATACGATTAAAAGCTTGCCCGACAAGTTTAGAGATGCGCTGGACGCCGTCGGCGAAGCCATTAAGTCGTATGGATCGCGTCTCCTCAGTTGGGGCGCGGGCCTCGTAGATAGCTTTGTTGCCGGTATCAAATCGAAGATCGCATCGATTAAAAACGCGTTCAGCGCCGGTCTTAGCGCTGCCCGAGCGGTTGTAGAGACGCATTCGCCGCCAAAAGAGGGGCCGATGAAGAATATAGATAAGTGGGGCGCTGGCTTGATGAAGACGTATGCGGATAGTATCGCGGCGAGCGGAGTTCAGATTAAGCACGCGATTAACGTTGCGATCAGCGATTTTGCGCCGATGTTTAAACCAAACGCGACAATGCCGATGTCTACAACGGCGAATAAAGGATCGGTAACAATCGTGAACAACATCACTGTTAATGGCGCGGGCAAGGATGGATATCAAATTGGAAGCGATATTGTAGCGGCGATTCGTCAACAAGTGAGTTTTGCGTTGTAAAGAAAAAGGCCAGGGGAAAGATTCCCTCGGCTAATATTTTTAAGGATGCCAGTTAGGTTGTATCCCGTACTTTGTCATTTGTGCTACTGCGATATTATAGGACTCTTTGATATGATTAAAACTCAAAACCATTTCTTGACCGGCCTTTAAAACGTCATTTGTTTTAGACTCTTTCGCTGATTCTTGCATGTTTGTAGCAATTGATTTTAGTTTATTCAGATTCTCTAATATCTGTTGTTGGTTAAGCTGGAGTAAAGACTCGCGCGGAGTGGTCGATTTGATTTTCTCGATATACTTTTCCCATAGCCAAATATCGGTATCCATAAAATCAGCGAATTCATTCATCGAAATCTTTAATGACCCGAGCTGACTTAGTTGGTCGCCAATATTTTGTGCTTCGGCAAATGTATTCCACGTAATTTCATTGACTGCAATGAGGTAGGCTTTATCGTTTTCCTTCGCTTGAGCGTCAGCAGCGGCTTTGGCTTTAGCTTCCGCATCAGCCTTCGCCTTTACCTCGGCTTCAGCCTTTGCTTTAGCTTCTGTTTCTTGTTTCGCCTTAATTTCGACTTCGGCGGCGCCCAGTTTTTGCCTTTCTTCGTTCGATAATATCTGTTTCGGTAGTGTAGGTTGTGCGTTAGGATCTACCGTAGCGGTTGCTACCACAGTCAATAATACAAATGCTGCCCACGCTGTACTGATGACCTTCCCGAGTTTCCCTAGTTTTTTCCACCAAAAGAAGATCATGATATACGGAACTGTTAACCATCCAACCTGAATCCGTGAAATTCTAGCATGTTCTTAATTACAATCATGATATATTCGTAGTAAAATGAAGATAGTGAAAGATAATTTCATTTTGCGAT
>NZ_AQXL01000025.1 GCF_000376225.1 Effusibacillus pohliae DSM 22757 | reverse complement strand
TCAAATATTATCCTCAAGCGCTTCGTTCGTGAAAGATGAAAACATGCGTAATGGCGAGAAAAACGAAGAAAACATTAATTCTTTGAGGGAGGAGCATCATGTTAAAAGAGTCTTATCAGTTGTTGATCAACGGGAAACATGTGGACGCCAGCAGCGGAGAGTTTTTTGAAACCTACAATCCGGCCACGGGAGAAGTGCTTGCCAAAGTTGCAAAAGCGACACGGGAAGATGTGGATCAAGCGGTGGCGGCTGCCCGGGCTGCCTTTGAAGGAGGCAAATGGCCGCGCATGACGGGGGCCAAAAGGGCTCGTATCCTGAACAACATCGCCGAGTTGATGAGAAAGAATTTTGATGAGCTCGTACGCATCGAAGTGCTTAACAGCGGCAAGACGGTCAGCGCGGCAAAAGGGCAGATCGGCCAGGCGATCGAGGATTTCGAGTTATATGCGGCGGCGGCCATTACCTTGGGCGGAGAAACCAAACCGGTTCCCAACGGTTTTTTTAACTATACAGTGAAGGAACCGGTCGGCGTGTGCGGGCAGATTATTCCCTGGAACTATCCACTGATGATGGCCGCCTGGAAAATCGCTCCTGCCTTGGCAGCCGGATGTACCGTTGTGTTGAAACCGGCCAGCCTGACCCCGATTACCGCGCTGATTTTGGCGGATCTTTGTCACAAGGCGGGGGTTCCGGAAGGCGTCATCAATGTGGTGACGGGAAGCGGTTCGGAAATCGGACCTTACATCACGGAACATCCCGGCATCGACAAGGTAGCCTTCACCGGCGAAACAGAGACCGGGAAAGACATTATGGCACGTGCCGCCAAGACGGTGAAACGGGTTACCCTGGAGCTCGGCGGCAAATCGCCGAACATCGTGTTTGACGACTGTGACATCGAGGCGGCTGTGGATGGTTCATTGTACGGAATTTTCTATAACACCGGGCAATCGTGTGAAGCGAGATCCCGTTTGTTCGTGCATGAGAAAATTTATGACGAATTTATGAGCCGGTTTCTGGAAAAAGCGGCCCGCTTGCGGGTGGGCGATCCGTTCGCCGAAGGGGTGCACGTAGGTGCGGTGATCTCGGAAGGACAGGTGAAGGTGATCGACAGTTATGTTCGGTTGGCGGTGGAGGAAGGCGCCGAAATCCTGTACGGCGGAAAACGGCCGGAAGGTCCCGAATTCGAACGCGGTTTCTGGTATATGCCGACGATCATCGGCAATGTTCGCAACGACATGCGCGTGGCGCAGGAAGAGATTTTTGGTCCGGTTGTGGTGGTGATGAAGTTCCGCGATGAGGATGAAGTGATCCGGTTGGCCAACGACACCATCTATGGTCTCGGATCGGCCGTTTGGACGAAGGATCATGCGAAGGCCCATCGGGTAGCCGCGGCGATACGGGCCGGTATCGTGATGGTGAATTGTCCGATCTCCGCATTTCCGGGCACTCCCTTTGGCGGATACAAGCAGTCCGGATTTGGCAGGGAACTCGCTTTGGAAACGCTTGATCTGTACACCGAGACGAAAAGTGTTCTGTCCTATATTGGCAGCCGTCCGTTGAACCTGTTTGGAATCTAGCATTTCTACGATTGCGCGTTTATTTAACTTTCGTTTTAAAAACGCAATATAGAGAAAATAAAAGAAAACGCAAGCATTCCCAAGATAGCAAGGGTTTCATCCTCAAACACCCGGTTCGCATGAATTGAAAATAGTAGATC
>NZ_AQXL01000024.1 GCF_000376225.1 Effusibacillus pohliae DSM 22757 | reverse complement strand
AACGATCCCGGATGTTGATCTGGACAAAGGCACGTTGTTTATCCGCCATACCAAATTCAATAAAGAACGGGTCCTCCCCATGTCGGACAACCTCACCGAACGATGCCGGGAATACAGTAAAACGGTCCGAGTCGGGAAAATGGGAAATCCGTTTTTCTTTCCGTCCCCATTTGGCGGAAGCTATTCCGAGTCGACCGTATACAAGCTCTTTAGAGATGTGCTCCGGCAAGCGGGCATTTCCCATTTAGGGAGGGGGAAAGGCCCTCGAATTCATGATTTGCGTCATACCTTCGCCGTAAACTGCTTGAAAAAGTGGGCACTGGAAGGCAGGGATTTGAACAATGCTCTACCCTATCTTTCGGCTTACCTCGGCCACGAAGACATGCGTGGCAGTCAAAGGTACCTGCGGTTAACGGCGGATTTGTATCCGGACTTAACGAGCAAGATCGAACATACTTGCGCATACGTCATCCCGGAGGTGAAGTGGGATGAAGAAGACTGATTTTGCAAAGACGCTGACGCGATATCTGACCGATTTCCTGCCCGGACAGCGAAACGTCAGTCCCCATACGATTCTCTCTTACCGCGATACCTTTAAGCAATTTCTCCTGTTCATGCAGGAGAAACAGCAAGTAAGGCCGGAGAAGATTTCATTCGCTACGGTGACCGCGCCGAGCATCAAGGAATTTTTACAATGGCTCGAAACGTCCAGACAAGTATGTGTTAGCACTCGGAACCAGCGATTGGCCGCGATTCACAGCTTCTTCCGATTTGCTCAAACGGAGCATCCGGAAATCTTGTTCGAAAGCCAAAAGATATTGGGCATCCCCTTTAAGAAGAAGCAACAACCGACGATACCACATCTCACACTGGATCAGTTGGCCTATTTATTCGAACAGCCCGATACATCGACGAAGAGAGGACGACGTGATTTGACGATGATGGTCGTCCTCTACGATGCTGGCGCAAGAGTACAGGAGTTGATTGATCTGAAGGTTTGTGATGTGAGACTGGCCCAGCCCGCAACGATTACCTTGACCGGCAAAGGCAATAAGAAAAGGAACATTCCGATGATGTCCAAAACCCGAAGCCTTTTGGAAGGTTACATGGCCGAAAACCACCTACTGGATAAGGGGCGTCAGCAAAGCCCTCTATTTTACAACAGCCGCTACCAACCGTTTACAAGGCCCGGCATTACCTACATCCTCGGTAAATACTTGAAACACGCAAAACGCAACCACAAGGACGAGGTGTTTCCGGATCAATTGCATCCGCATATGCTCAGGCATTCCAAGGCTCTTCATCTGTTGGAATCGGGTGTGAACCTGATTTATATTCGTGATTTGTTGGGGCATGTGAGTGTAACGACAACGGAGATCTATTTGAAATTCGATACGGAGCTCAAAAGAAAGGCTTTGGAAGCTGCATACCCTCAAGTGACGAGCGCGGACACTCCTGCTTGGGAAGAAAACGCCGATATTCTGCAGTGGTTACAGAACCTTTGCCGCCCCTGATTATTATGGAAAGAATCTCGACAACAACCTCAGAGCTTTCACGGGTTCTTTCGAGAATCTTTCCATAACCAAATTCTTTCCATAATTGCCGTTATGGAAAGCTTTCCATAACGGGAAGACCCACCTTGCGGTGGCCCTGGGGATGGAGGCGATTCGACAACGCATGAGCGTCTACTTCGTGAC
>NZ_AQXL01000023.1 GCF_000376225.1 Effusibacillus pohliae DSM 22757 | reverse complement strand
ATTTGTTCGCACTCCTGTTTTGGGGGTGAAACAATAAATGGCCCTAGTCAAGAGACTAGAGCCTGTAAGGAAATTTTAATTCCGAGAGTCTTATCTCCAGAATGTGGAGGGGCTCTTTTATGAAACCTACGCCAAACATGTTACACGTAAAATCAGTTTGTTTTCTCTACTGTTGTGGTTTTGAACCTCGGATCAATTTTATGTAATTTCCGAAGTGCGCAATTCACACTTCGGAGTTTAGTTTCACCCATCCAATGCTGCCAAACGTTTCTTATAAAGAAACTGAATAACCGCCTTGGTTTCGTCATCTTGTCGATCCACCAGTTCTTTGATAGCCCGGTCGATGACACTGGAGTTTGTTTTTCCATTTGCCAACACCTCAATCGCTACCTGTGTCCACAGGTCGATCGTATGAGTGACTTTGACGGTTTTTTCGCCTTGTTGAGACTGAAGTGCCTGCTCTTTAGCCAGTTTTCTGGCTTTCTTCTCAGCTTGCTTTTGAGCAAAGCATTCTTTACATATAGTGGGGTTCTGGGCGTTCGGCGAGTGTGCTTTCGACCTAGGCAACCATTGCCCACATGTTCCAGTGGTGCATTGGAACATGTCTGCTTGGTTGAACCCTACGGCAGGGTTGATCTCTTTCAGAATGGCTTCATGGTTGTTCGGTTCGAGTGGTTTGGCATCTAGCATGATAACCACCTCCACAGAAAGATGATTCCTCGTCATTTGAGGTTGGAACATCATATTGAAAGACTTCTGGTTATTGCAAGTATTTTCAGCAATAGAATGTTTCTGCGTACAACCTCCAGAGGTAATGTACCACTCGATGGAAATACGGAAAGTTGGTGGAAGACGTTAAAAGTTTTTATGGTGAGTGAACAGGCTGGTTCGCTGCAAGTGTGAAGATTCGTTCAAGAGGTCAATACGGAAAAAAACTATCTTTAGTATCGACGAATCCAAATGAGTTCGACGCTTATGCTGAAATGGGAAAATGGGAAAATGAAAATCTGTTTTTTGGATGGAGTTGGCATTCCACAACGTTAGGGGACTCTTCTGATGTGTTCATTCATTCATACAATGACGGGGACTTGCCGTATCAACAGTCTTGATAAAGTCTCTGTGTGTGAACGTGAAAAAACGATTTGAAAAACCCAACTCCCTTTAGGGACATTGAGGGGAAAATTGGATATCATAAGACTAACCTCACTGAAAAAATGAAGAAAAATGTCCAAAATCGCCCCAAATCAACGGAAAAACGTCCAGATCGATGTATACTCACTTCACTCTATTTATCACCTCAACCTCATCTAAAACCGGGGCGGTTTATCACAACTGGAGGATAATAATCAACACCAGTGAAAAAATCGGAAAAAAAGGATTTTATCTGACCGGGGATGGACATATTTCGGCCCCGAGACAAGGGACGAAAGGGGAGTGCGATGCCATCAGCCTTTCCTCGCTTTGTCCTCACCTGATCATTGAGTTCATACAAGACCTTAAATCCTTACATCACCGACTACTTTTTTGCGTTCGGGGAACTGCCATCAGATCTTTCTCTCAAGGACTTGCATTTTCATTTTAACCTTTCGTAGGCTCATCTCCATGGTCAACAGGCGCTTGTGCGCCAATTGAAAGAAGGAGATGAGACGATGCTTGATTGGAGCAAGAGTAGCCG
>NZ_AQXL01000022.1 GCF_000376225.1 Effusibacillus pohliae DSM 22757 | reverse complement strand
GACGACCAAGATTCTGCAAAAACTGGCGAATGCACTCGGAGTCAGCATCAGTGAACTTCTCGACGAAACCGACGAATCTGCCACGGCATAGGGGGTTTCGATAACCGCATATGTGCAGTCGAGGGCGGTCATATTTTGCACCTACTTCCATCGAAGATGGGAAAAGTTCCCGTCCTTCGGACAATAAGATTCGATGTGTAGGGTGGAAAATCCTGTAGGTGGTGATCAAATGAGCGCGATCGAGCAGTTGGGACGCATCGCGGTACTGGGGGATCTTCTGGGGAAGATCAGCATCATCGCGCAGAGCCTCACGGATGATCCGAGTTACACGAAGCAAGATGCCGTAGAGGAACTGCTGGATCTGGCTCGGGTCATCAAGGAAGAGATCATTTTGAGCCAGTTTTGAGGGAGGGGCGAGAAGATGGAGAAAAAGGTCGGTAAAAAGGTTACAGCGGTGGTTCGCACATCGAAGTTGCCGCGCGAGATTTTGGAAAAAGCATACCGTGAGATCCAAGCCAAAAAAGCGGAGTCTGCGAAAGGAGAATCGGCATGACTGAATCCCGAACGCTGCACATCTGGAATCTGCCAGATGACCAGCACCAACGGCTGGTCGAGATCGCGGTCGAGCACACCAGCCTCGCCGCCGAGTTTGGCGATCGGAAAACCACTGACGCACGCAAAGCGGAGATCTGGCGGCGGATTGAAGAACTGCGGCGGGAGCGGTCGGCCATTTTGGAGGAGTGACAGCCAGACTGCTCTGATACCGGGAGTTTCTTGGTTACGACAACAAACTGGTAGTCATGATAGGTAGCGTCCGCTGGTGGGGAACCAATCGGCCGCCGGTGGGAGGTGATGTGGGAGGAAGTTCAGAGGAGCGTTTTAGTGGGAAGTCTTTATGAGGGGCACAATCCCATCCTACCATCGTGACCCCGCACAATGCAGTCTGTTTTTCGTGAGAAATATGCACACGGAGAGGGGGGGACACAGGGTGAGAGGAAAAGAAATCGGCACTCTGTTGCGAATGTGCCGGGAACGAAAGGGGATGAGTCAGGAAGAACTCGCGCGGTATCTCAGAAAAGACCGGTCTGCCATCTCCCGCATCGAAAACGGACATGACATCCCTGACATCGATGAAGTCATCATGTGGGCTGAAGCGACGGACTCGCGGGAATTCATCGCGCTGATGCTAACCGGTTCGGAAGGCTGGAAGCGGCTTATGCGACTGGAGATTGTGTTCAAGCAAATGAGTGCCATGTTAGCTGACATTGGAGCGTAGGGGGGTGAGAACATGGTGATCAAACCGGGAATCTGGCTGAGATTTTCCAAGTTTGAGCGGTTGATGATTCTTCACGCCATCCACTTGGAACAGGCGATGGAAAGACAAAACCGCCAAAAAAATGACACGTTCGTAACGTGCCAAACAAAAAATATCCTAGTTCGATTCTACTTCGTGATTTCTGAAAACACAAGAGGGGAGAGGGGACACATGTTGCCACAAAGCTACGACGTTTGGAAAACGGCTGCACCGGAGCCGAAAGAACCGGAACCGGTCTGTGAGTGCGATTACTGTGGCATGGAATTGTTCGCTGGTGATAAAGCAATTCGTCTCAACCAAACCGTCCATGTTTGCTCCGCCGAATGTTTCCTCGGTCTGGTTGGCGATCAGCACAA
>NZ_AQXL01000021.1 GCF_000376225.1 Effusibacillus pohliae DSM 22757 | reverse complement strand
GGCGATACCAACTCGACCCCGTTGACTCCCAACGAACCGTCCCGCTCCGGCTTCCAGAATCCTCTCCCGTCTCCTGAATGGTATCCGCGCATCTCCGGCGTCAGCGTCAGCCCTTCTTCGTACAGTTCCCGCAAGGCTCTTGCCCGTGACACAGGGTCCCGGAACTGGACTTCAAGTTCCACGCCAAAGGTGTTTCCGGTCCCCCCCAGGACATTTTCGTACTTGTATTCCCATTCCTGACGTGCCTGGGCACGAAGTGTCTCCCATGCTTGGTCATCGTGACTGACGTATATACCATCCCAGGCCCGGTTTTGCCGCCAAATATTGAGTACCATTTCCCGTTCCGCATCAACGGTCCAATCGATTTGTGTAAATGTGGGACGGTTTTCCTCATGCGTAACTGGCACCACAACCGCCGGGGACGCGTTCTCCTGGCGACGCTGCCGTGCAAGACGCCTTCTTTCCCGTACTTCCTCACGGGCCAGGCGCAAGGCTCGCATGTGGCGGCACCCTTCCCGCGCCAGTTCCGGATCCCGCGAAAGGCGGTTGACGAAGTGCGGGCAGGTACAGCCCGTTTCGGAGACTTGATACCGTCCTCCGCCTTCCGATTCGACCCAAGCATGGTCGCGATCAATCCATTCGACCTGGGTTCGTTCCCGATCGAGATCTCTAGAAACACTTTCGACCTCCACATACACAGGTTCCCGGCTGGGGCGTGTCCTTTGCCGGAGTTGTGCCAAATAGGCTTCTCGGACCCGGTTTTCTACCGCCCTCTGGCGTTCTTCAGGTGACATGGCATAGGCGATTTGCTCATCCGGTTCCACCTCGCCCCGTACCACCCGTTGCAACATTTCCTCCAACGCTTGGCGCACCTTTTTTGCGCAGACAGGGCCTACACCCTGCAGAACACTCAGACGACTGCGCAAAGGTCTGTGGCACACCCTGCAAATGGCTGTTGTTCCAGTAGGCAAAAAAATCCCTCTCCTTTCCTGGTTGATTCACCCATGTAGAGGAGAGGGAGAAAAAATCAGTATTCGGTTGACCGCGCTCACAATTCGATAGATCACATCATCGCTGTGTCGGTATATGGCAATGCCCTACGTCTCCAGGATTCTAAGAATGATATGCAAGTCGAAACACACGCCGTCCTGGGGCATAAACATCCCTCTTGATCTGCTTTCATTCCATTTTCTCCTCATATTTGGGCTGAAAATGTCTTCATTCAAGCCGCCACGCCAGTTGAGCTCCTCCGTCTTCCAATTTTTTTCGAGCCAACTGCAGATGCTTGGACACGCTCCCTTTCTGCACCTTCATCAGCTCAGCGACATCGGAATAGGACATACCGGTGGCCAGCAGTTCCAGCGCCTCCCGCTGCCTGGCCGGCAAATGGTGAATGTCGATGACCGCCAAATCCTCTGTCTCCATGCCCTCGATCCGGTCTATGACTTCCTCCTCCAAACTCCGTATATCCGGAAGACGCTCCAGCCATTCGGCGTCCCACGAGTGGACTTTGGCCTTTTTCCCGTACGCGAGTCGCTGCAGCCGCTCCACCAATCGTCTTTCCTTCATCTCCAGCTGCTCGACGGAACAGTATGCCGCAATCATCGGGATGACTTCGGCCGACTCGTGCAGCATGCTTCCCACCCATTCGCGCTCGCCCTTCAGC
>NZ_AQXL01000020.1 GCF_000376225.1 Effusibacillus pohliae DSM 22757 | reverse complement strand
GTGTAGTGGCCTAACATGCCCGCCTGTCACGCGGGAGATCGCGGGTTCGAATCCCGTCAGCTCCGCCACTGTTTCAAAGCGATCATTCCGCCGGCGGGTGATAACCTGCACCGCAGATCGTGTATATCCGCAGGTCGATTGGAAATAACAATGCTTGTCGGTGCGAGGGGTCGTTTGTTTGGCTCGGTAGCTCAGTCGGTAGAGCAGAGGACTGAAAATCCTCGTGTCGGCGGTTCGATTCCGTCCCGAGCCACCAAGCAAATAACCTGGCAAAGCCGGGGCCTAACACATACACATATGCCACCTTAGCACAGTTGGTAGTGCACATCACTCGTAATGATGGGGTCGCCGGTTCGAGTCCGGCAGGTGGCTCCATTTTGGAGGGATACCAAAGTGGTCAAATGGGGCGGACTGTAAATCCGTTGGCTTTGCCTTCGTAGGTTCGAATCCTACTCCCTCCACCATGATCATCCGGCTCGGTAGCTCAGTTGGTGAGAGCGACGGA
This sequence comes from Effusibacillus pohliae DSM 22757, assembly GCF_000376225.1. Lineage (NCBI taxonomy): Bacteria > Bacillati > Bacillota > Bacilli > Caryophanales > Alicyclobacillaceae > Effusibacillus > Effusibacillus pohliae. Next base: position 1,115 of record NZ_AQXL01000020.1, on the reverse strand, counting down.
TTCATAACCCGTAGGTCGGGGGTTCGATTCCCTCCCGAGCCACCATTCTGATTGGGGAGTCGCCAAGCGGTAAGGCAACGGACTTTGACTCCGTCATGCGTAGGTTCGATCCCTACCTCCCCAGCCATCAAATCCCGCCAAAGGGTCGCTGGCTCGGCAAAGCGAATCCGGGTGATTTGGTGGGACTCACGCGGTCGTGGCGGAATTGGCAGACGCGCAAGATTCAGGTTCTTGTGGGCGCAAGCTCGTGGAGGTTCAAGTCCTCTCGACCGCACCAAAACCGAATGTTGCCGGTGTGGCGGAATTGGCAGACGCGACGGACTCAAAATCCGTTTCCCGCAAGGGAGTGGGGGTTCAAGTCCCTTCACCGGCACCACAATGGAGAGGCCCGCAAAAGGTACAGTCGTACAGTGGAATATGTCAACTGCGCCGGTTTGTGGGGGATGTCGGAATGTAGCGCAGCTTGGTAGCGCGCACGCTTCGGGAGCGTGAGGTCCAGGGTTCAAATCCCTGCATTCCGACCATTTTTTATGGAGAGATGTCCGAGTTGGTCGAAGGAGCACGATTGGAAATCGTGTAGGCGGTTAACCCCGTCTCGTGGGTTCGAATCCCACTCTCTCCGCCATGTGCTGCTTTGCCTGGAGAGAGACTGCAGCTGTGGTTCCCGCTCTCCACTATCAAAATGCGGGCGTAGTTCAGTGGTAGAACTCCAGCCTTCCAAGCTGGCCGCGTGGGTTCGATTCCCATCGCCCGCTCCATTTATGAACAGGATCCCGCTAGGGGTTCTTTTTTATGCAAAAAACGCAGGCTTCACGCCTGCGAGCATCGCATCAAAAAAGAGATTCGCTGAGCTATTTTCGTTTTTTTGTATAGAAATTGGGATTTTGGTTTGTTTTGTTTGCATTTTTTCGTTGAGGATCGAGTGTCCGCATGGTATTATAACTCTCGTCACCTCGATGATGACTTCTTTCGATTGACAACGAAACTGCTGTGTGGTATGTTAAGATAGTGCGTTCTTGCGAGCCATTAGCTCAGTTGGTAGAGCACCTGACTTTTAATCAGGGTGTCGATGGTTCGAGTCCATCATGGCTCACCAATTTCTTGGGGTACCCGCG
>NZ_AQXL01000019.1 GCF_000376225.1 Effusibacillus pohliae DSM 22757 | reverse complement strand
GATCATGATACGACAATCATCCGAAGAATCCTCCGACATTGAACATGACAAAAAACCGCTCACTCGCCGCCAAATAGCGTGAGCGGTAACAGGATCGACAAGATGACGAAACCAAGGCGGTTATTCAGTTTCTTTATAAGAAACGTTTGGCAGCATTGGATGAGTGAATTTAAACCCCGAAGAGAATTTCCCACTTCGGGGTACATAGAGCATACAGGGTTTTTCAAAACACACAGTTCCACGAGCAAGCTCCACCCCCGTTTTTCCACGTCTCCCACTTCAAATCCTCGTACAGATAATCCCTCATCAATTGTGCTAATGATTTTTTCCATCCAAATCAATGCTCCTCATTTGAACAACTGTTTGAGAACCCTATTGACTTTTCCAAAGACTAGTAGTAATAAGTATACAAGGGATAAACCGAGGAAATTTGAGACCGAGGGTAAACACGGAAAAGAGACCGTGTCAACGGCCAACTTCAGACCGAAGGAATATGCTTTAGACCGTGAGAATGGGCACCTGTCGCAAAGTCCTCAAAGTCCTTGTTTTATAAGCGTTTTTCCACTGTTTGACACCCTTTAAATGCTTTTCTGCGGTCTTCAAAACCGAGTGTGCGGCACGGGGTGTCGCAGGTGGGTTCGATTCCCACACGCTTCCGCCAAGTCGCAAAAAGCCTTGAACCATAAGGGTTCAGGGCTTTTTTGTTGCCCCCTTCCCTACCGTTCGGCATCTGAAAGAGAGGGTGGGTAGAATGTCGATCTTCTACCATTTTTCTACCCTTTATCCCACTAAAGCATTTTTTAAGGCTCAGAGGCACTCGGTATGTGATCCCAAATCTCACCACTGGAGATCTAACTAGTACCAGTTATTACTTCGGGCGACAAACAAGAACTCCTGCCAATCAGGCAGGAGAATTCAATTCAAGTTTAATTTTACATCGTAGTAGGGGTTGACTCAAAAACGTCCATGCAAATTGAATTGCTTATATTAACTCTTTACTCTTGTTCACCATCATCTGAATTGTCGTTTTGGCTATGTTCATCGTCATTCTGTCCATCGTCTTTTTGTCCATCATCGCTTTTGTTGTCATTTTGATCACGATCATTGTCACTTTGTGCCTTATCTTCTTTGTTACCATTTTGACTATTGTTGTTGTTTTGCACATTGAGCTCTTTGTTGCTATTCTGACCATCAGTTTTTTTGTCATGCACAACTTCAGTAGCCCCCACTTTTGCCAATTTGTCCGAGGCAGCGAGGGCAGTTCCGACTCCCATTATTGACAAAGATAATATAACTACCAAAAATTTACTTTTCATATTGATCCCTCCATTTGTTTTTCCGACCGAGGTGCTTTCAGCAAAATAAAATCAGAATTTTAAGGGGATGTACCCAATCGTTGTTTTGTTATTATGTATCGGATTTAGCAGCGGTTTTTTAGCTTGGTTTATCGGCAAATTCGATAATTTCCCGCAGATATCTCTTATTTTCTCACTAATGTTTTAATATATAACCACCTTCAACCCCGGCTTCGACAGTTTTGCCCCCGATGTAGGCATCTGTGGATAACTAAAAACCCTTATTTGAAGCGGGTTTTACGGGGTTATCCACAAGTGATT
>NZ_AQXL01000018.1 GCF_000376225.1 Effusibacillus pohliae DSM 22757 | reverse complement strand
AAACTGCTCTTCGTACCATTTCAATTTGGCGGACAGTTCGGCGATTTGCTGCTCCAGTTTGAGGCAGCGATCCTGCCAATCTTCGATTGTAAGGGTCGGGTAATGCGGAGTGGCGCAGTACTCGCATCTTTCGTCAAAAATCCAAGGTGCAACGGTCAAGTATCATCGGAAACTTGTCTATTTTTGCTTGATTTATTGAAAAATCAGCAGCAGCGGAAAGCTTGACCGCACGTTTTTGGCGCAGATTCATATGATTTTGTAAGCATGGAAGACAGCCAGCCCAACGAGTGTATCTTCCAGCTTCCCCCTAAAACAGCCGTCCTTTCCAGGGCGGCGTTTTCGCTATTTGAGACGGATTGCCAAAAAATTAAGCGCAAACGGAAGACTTGGCAATTTCAAAGTGTGTAGGATGATAGTGAAATTTTTTAGAGGGGTGGGGTACTCTGTCATCCTGCATCTCTTGATCAATCCAACCGCCATCGTTATGGTTCCAATTCCCACTTGCATACAGAACACACGTTCGTAGTATAATATTAATACGAACATATGTTCTTGTGATTAGGAGGGACAGTATGCTTCGTGACTTGCAAAAATATATTGGCCAGACCATCGAGATTATCTATATCGACAAACAGGACAGGATCACCCAACGAAAAGTCGAGCTGCGGTCGATCAACGGACACCTGTGTAAAACGTTCTGCTTTCACCGGCAAGCCCCCAGATCATTCAGGGTCGAGAATGTTCTTGCTGTCACTCAGGTAAAAGGCAGTCCACAACATGGAAACGGGGCCTGACGGCGCAAAGCCTGCCAACCGTTGGAGAGGTATCGTGATGAGCAAACGGCAAGAACGAGTGGTCATGCTGGTGGATTGCCAATCTTTTTACGCAAGTGTGGAAAAAGCTGCCCAGCCGGAATATGCGGATCGGCCGGTCGTCGTGGCGGGAGATCCGGCGCGGCGGACAGGCATCATCCTTGCGGCGTGTCCGATTGCCAAGCGGCTAACTCCAGATACTTTCAAGTGGCAAAAAGCGGGCGGTCATCACATGACAATGCTGCGAGACTACCACACGTGGGATGAAATCCGGGTTTTGATCCCGGAACTGTCGGAGTTGGTATGCCAGCGGTGTCGCGCCAAGGGATATATGGGACGGGGCGTGTCGATCGGCTGCCTAGAAGCCGATTTTGACCGTCCTTCCGGATTTCATCGACAGATGAAGCTGCCGACTCCCACCAATCTGACGGATGACGTATAGAAAGCGGCCTGCCTGTTGTTTGAACGACATTGGGACGGTTTGCCGATCAGGCAAATCGGCCTAGTGCTCCACAACCTGGTGTCGGATGAAATGTACCAATTGAACCTGTTCGAGGACCGTGACAGGAAACTCAAGCTGGCCATGTCCCGCAACCTAAACAAAGCCCTTGACACTTCCTATTGGGAAGCACAAGGGCTGAAAAGTTTGCTTGTGTAGCCGCTCACGCTATTTGGCGGTGAATTTCTCACCGCCATTGTCGTGAGCGCTCTACCGTCAATCCGCCAGCCGAGTGAGCGCTGTGTC
>NZ_AQXL01000017.1 GCF_000376225.1 Effusibacillus pohliae DSM 22757 | reverse complement strand
CTGGATGTTGCGTTTCTGGTTTATGATGTCGTATCCTTTATTCAAAACCCGACCTGGGAAAATGCAGCCTGGATCGCCTTTGATGTGGTTTCGACTGCGATTCCGGTTGGCAGCCTGTCACTAGCGGCGCGTGCAGCGAAAGCGGTGGGCCAGGCAGCTCATGTAGCGGAAGGCGCACGGATAGTCGGAGAAGCGGACGAAATCGCCAGCAAGGCATGGTCCGGCGGGAAAAAAGGAAAAGTAACACCATATGAGGTTGGAACCTACAATAGCTTAAAGGCAAGATCTGCTCCAAATGACGGACTAGATATACATCATGTGGGTCAAGCACATCCGGCACAACAAATTATACCTAGGTATAATAAAAAGGATGCTCCTGCAATTGCTATACCAGAAGAAGAACATAGAAGAATTCCTAAGATGAGAGGTTCATACAATGGCACTGCACGTGATCTTTTAGCAAAAGACATCCGCGACTTAAGAAAATTCACTCAAGCACCAAACAGTGCTTTAAAAGAATTGATACGATCAAATAAACAAATGTATCCGGATGTATTTAGGAAATTGGTGAGGTGAAATTTGTGGATAGGGAACAATTTATTAAAGGAATATTGCTGAGAGTAAGAGATAGTGCTATTTCCGGTACTCTAAAAAGCTTAGTAGAACCACCCGGAAGACGTCCTTTGAAGGAAGACATGGTGCTTTCTGAATGGTTTAATAATCTTTCCGAACAAGATAAAGAGATGGTTAAAAAGATAATAGAAAATGCTGTTGATTCGAGTGTTTTCGGATTTCTAGCAGTCTTGGACGGAGTTCGAGTTATTGAAGAAGGTCCGTCAAAAGGGGATTTTGAATTGTATTATGTCAACGGATCGTTGAGAATCCGATTGAACGAAACAGATGATGAATATCTTCACGATATTTATCAGGGATTGAAGTAGTTTCAACGAAGGAGAAACTTCCCGTTAAGTTTCTCCTGATTTTTGAGCGCCCAGCAAGGGCGTTTATCCATAGGGTGAAAGTCCCGAACGGGGGCTGGCGAGTACTCTAAAGCCCCCTAATCGATTTGGACACAACACCCTTTATTCCGGTACACTCAAAATAGTAAGGGGATGGTTGTGTGAAACGCAGACGTTATGATCTGGAATTCAAACAACGTATCATCCAGCAAGTGCAAGAGATTGGTAACGCTGCGGCGGTAGCCAAAAGGGTAAAACAGCAGATTCTCAAAGACGTGGCATTGATTAATGCTAAAGAAATAGAAGGAGCACATTGGCATTTCTTTCGAAGCACTGTCACTGGACGAATTGGCGCATCCCAGTCATTACGAACGTTCTTGGAGCAAAATGGGATCAAATACACCATTCATGAATGAGGTGAGAAGTATATGGATTATCATTTAATGGTACCTCCATTTGAATTTAAACCCTTCCGCGAGATGAGCAAAAAAAAGAGTTAAAGTCTCAGGTAGTGGTGTAAAATCCGTCGTCCACAATTGACGACGAAGCCACCGTGTGTGTCTACTAGAAAGTGACGCAACCAACTAGTA
>NZ_AQXL01000016.1 GCF_000376225.1 Effusibacillus pohliae DSM 22757 | reverse complement strand
GGCGATACCAACTCGACCCCGTTGACTCCCAACGAACCGTCCCGCTCCGGCTTCCAGAATCCTCTCCCGTCTCCTGAATGGTATCCGCGCATCTCTGGCGTCAGCGTCAGCCCTTCTTCGTACAGTTCCCGCAAGGCTCTTGCCCGTGACACAGGGTCCCGGAACTGGACTTCGAGTTCCACGCCAAAGGTATTCCCCGTTCCTCCCAGGACATTTTCGTACTTGTATTCCCATTCCTGACGTGCCTGGGCACGAAGTGTCTCCCATGCTTGTTCATCGTGACTGACGTATATACCATCCCAGGCCCGGTTTTGCCGCCAGACTTCCAGCACCATTTCCCGTTCCGCATCAACGGTCCAATCGATCTGTGCAAACGTAGGACGGTTTTCCTCGTGCGTAACCGGCACCACAACCGCCGGGGCCGCAGACTCCTGGCGACGCTGCCGGGCCAGGCGCCTTCTCTCCCGCACTTCTTCGCGGGCAAGGCGCAAGGCTCGCATGTGGCGGCACCCTTCCCGCGCCAGTTCCGGATCCCGCGAAAGGCGGTTGACGAAGTGCGGGCAGGTACAGCCGTATTCGGATACTTGATACCGCCCACCGCCTTCCGATTCGACCCAGGCATGGTCGCGATCGATCCATTCGACCTGGGTTTGTTCCCGATCGAGATTGCGGGTGACGCTCTCCACCTCCACATAGACCGGTTCCCGGGTGGGACGTCTCCTTTGACGAAGTTGGGTCAGGTAGGCTTCCCGAACCCGGTTTTCCACCGCCCTCTGGCGTTCTTCGGGAGACATGGCGTAGGCGATTTGCTCATCCGGTTCCGCCTCTCCCCGCATGACGCGTTGCAACATTTCCTCCAACGCTTGGCGCACCTTTTTTGCGCAGACAGGTCCTACACCCTGCAGAACACTCAGGCGGCTGCGCAAAGGTCTGTGGCACACCCTGCAAATGGCTGTTGTTCCAGTAGGCAAAAAAATCACTCTCCTTTCCTCGCTTGTCTCTAATAGAGGGGAGAGTGAGAAAAAATGGGGATTGGTAGAAGCTCCAGAGCTATTCCAGTTGCCACGCCAGTTGGGCTCCGTCTTCCAACTTTTTTCGAGCCAACTGCAGATGTTTGGACACGCTACCTTTCGCGATCTGCATCATCTCGGCCACCTCAGAGTAGGACATGCCGGATGCCAGCAGTTCAAGTGCCTCCCGTTGCCTCTCAGGCAAATGGTAGAGATCAATGGTCATCGCATCTTCCATTTCCGTGCCTTCGATCTTTTCGATGATCTCGTCCTCCAAACTCCGTTGATCAGGAAGACGTTCCATCCATGCAGTGTCCCAGGAATGAATTTTTTCTTTTTTTCCATAAGTCAGTCGCTGAAGACGCTGCACCAAACGCCGCTCCTTTGGACCCAGCTGCTCGACGGAACAGTATGCCGCAATCATCGGGATGACTTCGGCCGACTCGTGCAGCATGCTTCCCACCCATTCGCGCTCGCCCTTCAGC
>NZ_AQXL01000015.1 GCF_000376225.1 Effusibacillus pohliae DSM 22757 | reverse complement strand
TGGAATGGATTATCTGAACGTAGTGGGATTTAAAGAATAGCGCGTCGGATGCGGGAACTGGGCTATTCCCCAGGATTATCTGAACGTAGTGGGATTTAAAGCTCACAAAGAACAGGGGGTGTTATCATGGCTAGACCGGATTATCTGAACGTAGTGGGATTTAAAGTTGCCAAACAAGTCAATGGCGTAGGGGATTCCTTCGGATTATCTGAACGTAGTGGGATTTAAAGGTTGTACCGCCCGTCCAAACGCACCTTTGTCAGTACGGGATTATCTGAACGTAGTGGGATTTAAAGCCGCAAACGGAGCAGGAGTAGACCTGGTTGGATATGAAGGATTATCTGAACGTAGTGGGATTTAAAGTACGGTAAAGAGGCGACATTCATCATCGGATATAAGGGGATTATCTGAACGTAGTGGGATTTAAAGTCACCCCTGTGCTATAATGGGTAACAGGAACAAGCAGGGATTATCTGAACGTAGTGGGATTTAAAGGTGGCAATCATTCGTGATGTTGCGGTATATTCGTGGAGGATTATCTGAACGTAGTGGGATTTAAAGTCACTTTATTTTAAATAGTCAATTTCTTCGGGAAAGAGGATTATCTGAACGTAGTGGGATTTAAAGATAACAAGTTAAGGGAGTGTTTGAAGTGAAAGAACTGGGATTATCTGAACGTAGTGGGATTTAAAGCCACCTTGACCGGATCCGTATTTAACTGAACGGAAAGGATTATCTGAACGTAGTGGGATTTAAAGAGGTGTTAATGATCGGCAAATCAACGTCACTTTTGAGGATTATCTGAACGTAGTGGGATTTAAAGCAGACAGTTACACTGCCTGCGCCTCGTGGTCAAGTTGGGATTATCTGAACGTAGTGGGATTTAAAGACAGTTGCGCTCGTTTCTGCTGGGCTTGGTTCAGCTCGGGATTATCTGAACGTAGTGGGATTTAAAGATGCCGGGACCTTGAAGGTAGCCGCCGAAACAGCGACGGATTATCTGAACGTAGTGGGATTTAAAGCGGTAAGAAGTGGCCGGATTGGAAACTGGTCGAGGGGGATTATCTGAACGTAGTGGGATTTAAAGTATCCTTTTTCATGATTTTACCACAGAGGAACTACGGGATTATCTGAACGTAGTGGGATTTAAAGACAGGGGATGCAGTTTCCTTCAATCGTTATCATGGGGATTATCTGAACGTAGTGGGATTTAAAGGCGCAAAGCAGTGTAGGTCTTTTGTCTGACTTCCAGGGATTATCTGAACGTAGTGGGATTTAAAGTTGAAACGAAACGGCCGCCCCGTGTCAACATCACGTACGGATTATCTGAACGTAGTGGGATTTAAAG
>NZ_AQXL01000014.1 GCF_000376225.1 Effusibacillus pohliae DSM 22757 | reverse complement strand
GTTTTCAGTTTCACAGTCATCGTTTTTCCGGTTTTGCTGAACTGTATATCCACCACTTCACTCGTATACCCATAATTCCAAACCAAAACCGCGCCCACCTGGATCTCTTTTGCCGGGATGGCCGGATAATTGCCCATTCCCTGCAAATTGATCGTTTTCATTATGCACGAACCCCCCGAACGGATCGATACTCCCTCCACGATCCTCCTGGGATCTCCGGACACCCTCGGGAATCCGTCCACACATAGACCCAACCGGACCTGCCATTGGAAATGTCTTGGGCCCACACCCGCTCATAGAGATTCTTCCTGCCGGGCCCCCGGTATCCTTCCAACCGGTCCATCGCTTTCAAACCTTCCTCCGTTACGTCGAACCACTCGCCCTGAATTTCGCGCCCCTCATCGTCCAACACCAATGCCGGGAATACGCCCACATCGTACAGCCGGCCTCGAACGCAGCCCGGTGGTACGCCGCGAATATACGGTGCAGCTACACGGTGATTAACCTCTCCGGTAAGAAACGTGCCGTAGACAAACACACTAATCATCGATGACGCCTCCTTTCGTCCTCGTTTTTTCTCTTCTCGATCAATTCCAAAGCCCAAGCGATCCCCATCCGGATCCCCGTCTCAATCCGGGCCGCCACAAACTCGTCCCGCACGTCGATCTCGCGGCCTTCGTACAAAACCACATCAGCCTTGTACAACTGTTCGATGAGATCAACAGTATTGGTTGGTGGGGCGGCTTCGCCGATCAGGTCTTCCACCGGCAGGCCGTATAGCTTTGCCAATCCGAGCACAATTTTGTAGCTTGGATTTCTTTTCGTGCCTCGTTCAATATGGCTGAGATACCCGGCGGTCGTTCCCACGATATCAGCTACTTGATCTAAGGTGAGCCCCTTTTTTTTGCGAATATCACGCAGGTATTCTCCACTGACTCGAAGCTCATTTTTATCCATAAATAAACACCTTCCTTATCTATAGTATATAAAGAGGAAAGAAAAAATGCAACGCAAATCGTTGCACATTTCAATTATTGGACTTCAATTGCTGGAAGGACGGCGAGCAAAAGCGGCTTTTGAAAGACAGGGAAAATGTGGTCTATGACTACAAGGGTACGGTTTATTGTATCTGTCCGGACGGGAAAGCAAAGGGAGATGGGCAACGGCGGATTCGAGAAAGACCGGAATACATTGAAGAAGCTTTGTCCGGCCAAGCAGTTTGGAATCGAATGCAAAGGACAAGCTCAATGTCCGGTGGCACAAGGCATTCGCATTCCGCTATCGGAAGATCGCCGCATCTTTACGCCGATTGACCGAGCCAGCTACAAGTGGGAGAAAGAATATGACAAGCGAACGGCGGTGGAGCGTGTCCACAGCAGACTCGA
>NZ_AQXL01000013.1 GCF_000376225.1 Effusibacillus pohliae DSM 22757 | reverse complement strand
TGTAGCTGGAAACTGCTAGTTCTTCGCTCTTTTTATGCTGCTTTCCAGAAAAGTAGGCATGACAAAGAAGCGTAGCTTCCAGCAATTTTTAAAGAACTACGCTCAGCTAAAGGGATTTGTTTTGTTCCTAGCGAGTATGTTGGCGCCGGGGCATTAAGATCCAGACGATGGGCGGATTGTTCACAGTTGCCTGTTCATGGATTATAACGACACGCTCGCCAACTGTCCGGACGGAAAACTCCTTGTCTTTTCAAATCTTATAAGACAAGACAGAGATGGGCAGATTGATAAACTCGAGATTCACGAATACAATTTTCCAAAAATTACAGATGGTTACTATAACCACTGTTCAGATAAAATGGCATTAGCTTCGATTTGTACATAAGGTGGTGGGCATCCCTACATATCAATCAATGGTTCTTTTTCCTGATTTCCTCTTATTCAAGCAATTGTTCGATTTTTTCTTATTTTTTTTGTTGGAAGGAGATTTATTACAATGCGAAAGTTCGGATTACGAACTGTCGTGATTCCGATTTTGTCACTCGGACTTGTTTTGAGTCCGATTCCTGGACTTTCAAAACTGACAAAGGCCGGAGAAGCGGATTCTCCGGTAACGGTCCCGAAAACAGTTCAGGAACCGAAAAACGATGTTTCATTCACATCGCCACGGCAGGGTCCGCAAGAGCTGGAGCAGTTTCGGACGGCCACTTCGAAACGGTATGTAAACCCGGATGGTTCGTTCACCGAAAAGGTGTATATGGAACCGGTGCACTATAAGGACGCGCAAACCGGAAAGTGGCTTCCGATTGATTCAAACTTGGTATCGGATTCGAATGGAACCTATAAAAATAAGGCGAACAAATTCTCAGTCGACCTTCCACCGGTGGCGAATGCTGGCTTCTTTCGGATTGACGAGAAAGGTTCCGCGCTGTCTTTCCGTCCCACCTTCGGGATTACGGTAAAAGGTAATGTCAAGGGGAACCGGATTGATTATGTGAATGCAGCCCCCGATACCGACCTTTCTTATGCGGTGATGCCCAATGGTTTGAAGGAAACGGTCGTGCTAAAAAGCTCAAAGGCTCCAACGACGTTCTCGTATGAACTGAAACTGGAAAACCTGACGTATCAGCCTGAGCCCGACGGAACGGTGGTTTTCTATAAAACCGGTGAGAAGGAACCTCTCTTTGTTTTACAAAAGCCTTTTTTGGTCGATTCGAAACATCGTTCAACAACCGCATCTTATCAGTTGAGAACGGATGGTTCCGGGAACGCGGTATTGGATGTTGTAGCCGCTCACGCTATTTGGCGGTGAATTTCTCACCGCCATTGTCGTGAGCGCTCTACCGTCAATCCGCCAGCCGAGTGAGCGCTGTGTCGA
>NZ_AQXL01000012.1 GCF_000376225.1 Effusibacillus pohliae DSM 22757 | reverse complement strand
GGGGGCTGGTTTCGTATTGCCGGAAAACGGAACACGCAGGTCATGACGCCATCCAAAGGACGAAATGTGTGTGATCCAGAGCCAAAATTCGAGTAACCGAAGGATCAAATTCAAAACAAAATGAAGCCTGGCCTGATACTTGCGGACAGCGTCACGGATTCAGGTCATAGATAATGAGTTCTTGCTCATCCGTTACTTGGATCCCGACGGATGTCTCAGGACCGTCGTAAGTTCCCAAGGGAACGGAATACCGGTTGCCCTCAAACAGGATGGTATTGTCCTTTCGAACCCGCCTTGTTAAACTGGTGGCAGAGGGTTTTTGGATTTTTTCTTGGATCGGTCGGAGATGTTTCCTTTCTTCCTGAAACACTTCCGCCGGTATTTTTTTGGTCGTATGGTGGACGATCCCATTGGCTGTTCTGACAAGCCAGGCAAGGCATTGCTCATTGAGGGCATCCAGATTGGCAAACGTACGATGCTTGGCAAAGTTTTGCTTGACATATTTCACAACATTTTCCACACGCCCTTTACTTTCAGGATCCTGTTTGCGGCACATATAAATCCGAAAACCTCGTTGCTGCACATATCGGGCAAATTCATGCGTGAAGATGAGATCTCCGTGGTTTTCACTGGTCAAGAGAAGATGATCCTGGTCATACATGATTTCTTTAGGCATCCCTCCAAAGTATCCGAACGCCCGTTCATGGATCTGAATCACATCCACTGTCGTAAACGGGCGATCCAGCCACTCCACGTATTTATACCGGGAATGAGAGAGAACAAAGCTCATGAACCATAGTTTGACCCCATGTCCTTGCGCATTCTCCATTCTTGTTTCTCCGAAATCCACTTGCATTTGCTCGCCCATAGGAGGGTCTTCTACAGCCTCATACTGCCTGCGATGGATCTCTTTCGGGATGTTGTGCTTCTTCCTGAGAGATCTCACATAGTTCCGGACCGTCCCCTCACTGACTCGAATGTCTCCGTATCGTTCTTTTAACCAGTCAAAGATTTGTGCAGCGGAGAGGTCCGGATATTCCCGCAGCCATGTGAGGATTTCTTGTTCATGCGGATCCAGTTTTTTCTCTCTTGTTTTCATCTCCTCCAGCCGTTGATGCATTTCATCGGATGTCATCTCCAAATACTTGTAGACGGTATTTCTCGATACTCCCAACTTTCTTGCAATCTGAGAAACATTCAATCCCAAGTTTTTAAACTGATGAATGGATAAATACATTTACCACCTTTCCGCATACCTCATGCTTTCCTCACTCCAGATGCTAAATTTCCAAACATCATGATAGGAAAAAGGAAGCATGAGGTAAATGTTGTTGAGTTTTATTTGT
>NZ_AQXL01000011.1 GCF_000376225.1 Effusibacillus pohliae DSM 22757 | reverse complement strand
GGGGAATTCATCCCGATGATTTTGAGGAAATCATGCCGGTGATTTTGGGGAATCGCTATCCGATGCTATTGGGGATTTTACATCCGATGTTGACAAGGCTATCTCAATCCGGGCGAAACCACCAATGGGGCCCTCCCAGGATTTTACTTGAATGCCGCCAATGATAATCCGAATGCTTGGTATGTTTATAATCGAAACCCTAACGATGGCACTACAGGTTGGGCCAATGGATGGTATATGGACGCATATTAAGCAATTTGCATGATTAAAGAAGAAAGGCGTGACATGTGTGAAAAAACGTCAAATCGCAACCGCTCTGATCTGTATGGGTTTAGTTGGAGGTGTGTCAACAATACTTTTTGCAAATCGGCATGAAGCGACTCACGCACTGGCTGAACAGAAGACGCAGTCATCGCAAGCACAAACTCCCGTTGCAAAGCACATTGTGAAATCTCCCACGATCGATTTCAGCCAGACGGGGCCTATCCAGCATATTGTTTGGGATCGCACCGAGCAGACGGATGAATACTGGCAAAACGTGGAGACCGGTGAGTGGCGAAGCGTTATGACCGACCATGCTCGTGGGATCGTAAAAACCGCTATTGCAGGCAAAGATCATATTCTCTATGTATTCACCACACAGGACGGAAAACTGGTGTCAGCCGAAAAAATCCCGCAACTCAACAATGACGGCAAATCAATGCGAATCATTGACAACAAGAAAATCAATGATGTTTCAAAATTCAAATTCGTGAAAGATGATACCATCAATGGACGATCTGTAAAAGTATGGGAAAATAAACTGAAAACACCGGAAGGCCAGGCTGTATCGCAAAAAATAGTGGTTGACCAAGCGACCCGTCTCCCTCTGCAGATCGAATCCGCGAGAGATGGAGCTTCTACCGTTCAAACATGGAGTTACAGCTACTTGCCATACGACGCTTCGTTATTTCAAATACCCGGTAACATCACCTTCAAAGAAATGCCGCCCGTAGACTCTACTCCAGGCAAGTAGTCAACAACCCGTATCGCATCAGGAATCAAGATCTGAATGTACATTTTACAGGCAGGGATCAAACTCTGCCTGTTTTTCTGCTTGACTGCCGCCGAAAGGAGAATCCATATGCCCCACACATGGCAAGACCGGTATCTGAACCATTTGGGCGTTCCGCGCTCCAATCCCGGCATTCCCTATCTTGGTCAACTGATTCACGCCCATATACAGCGGGTTCCGTTTGAAACCATGAGCAAATTTTATTATTTGAATATCAAGTTACCTCAGCAAATCCTTCACATGCGAACATTTGTTTGTTATACTAGATGCAAACGAATGTTCGGGAGTGGT
>NZ_AQXL01000010.1 GCF_000376225.1 Effusibacillus pohliae DSM 22757 | reverse complement strand
TCAATACCAGAACATACATTCGTATTCAGGAGGATCCACATGCGCCCGACTGCGTTGATCCGTAAGATGCTTCAACTCGAAGGCTTGGAAAAGCAAACCGCTCAGCAACTGCAAAAGGTGAAAAAGCAATTGAGAGAAAACGGGATATCAATTCAAGAACGTGATGAGAGGGCTCTCGACATCCGGATTCAATACAGATGGAAAAATCGTATACATGAAGCCATTTATATGAGAGCCATGCTGGATGCCGAACTGAAAAGCATCACCAGGAGATTAGGAGAAGAGGAAAAATGAACTGGATTTACGGACTGGTGGATATGCAAAGCTTCTATGCGTCCTGTGAGGTGGCTTCCCATCCCGAGTTTGCCCTGAAACGACAGCAAAACGATGATTCCACCGATCCGGCGCTGGCGGTGTCGGGGGATCCGGCTTTGCGTTCCGGCATTATTTTGGCCGCCACGCCGACCGCCAAGCGGGCGGGGGTGGAGAACGCCATGCGGCTTGGCGAGGCCCTGCGGCACTGTCCCGATTTGATTGTGGTCAGGCCCCGCATGCAGTTTTACCTGGAAACGAGCGTGCGGATTCAGAAGGTAATCGAATCCCTGTTTCCGGTACAAGAACAGTTCAGCGTGGATGAGGCGTTTTTTGCCTTTCCTTATCCGTCCACGCTGTTCCCGGACCCTATTGAAGCGGCCCAGGAACTGAAACAGGCGATCTGGGACCAGTTCCGCATCCGTAGCCGGATCGGGATGGGACCCAACAAGTGGATGGCGAAGATGGCCAACAAGCAGGCCAAAAAACATCCATACGGGATCGTCTGGTGGACCGAACGGGATATTCCTTCTCAGTTGCACCCTTTGTCCGTATTCGAGATGTGGGGGCTCAAACGCCGGGCGGATGTTTTGTATCGTGAGTTCGGGGCCCGTACCATCGGAGATGTCGCTCAAATCCCTGAAATCAAACTGATGCGCCGGTTTGGGGTGTGGGGAACGATCATTCACCGATGGAGTCATGGCCAGGACTATTCAGCAATGAATCCGCAGTCATATGACGTGCCGCACAAGGGAATCTCGCACCGTACCACATTGCCCAGAGATGTATACAAACGTGAAGATGTCAGCATCGTCATCCGGGAGTTGCTGGACGAGGTTTGTTGCAGGGCGAGAGCAGCTGGACAGAAAGGCCGTCGTGTGGGGCTCGGTTTGACGTACAAAGGGCTGCAGGGAGGATTTTTCAAAGCAAAAACGCTCCGCTTTGGCTCGAACGATCCCCACGACCTGTATCCGTATCTGCTGGATCTGCTGGACAAATGGTGGA
>NZ_AQXL01000009.1 GCF_000376225.1 Effusibacillus pohliae DSM 22757 | reverse complement strand
GGGCAGTGAATGTCAACCATTCCGAGACCCAGCATACAGGAGGCGCTTTTTGTTTTGCAAACCGCATTTTAATTCATCACAGGAATAGCTCCTTTGATTGTAAAACTTATTATGAAGTGGGCAGGCGTTGATGGTATCGTGCCCTAAGAAAAGGATATAACCATCTGTAAATTCAGTCTGTTAACCGTTTAGCAGTCGTTGGACATTTTTCGTGCAATCCGGACACCATCCCGCAGCCTCCTCATGACGACGGCGGGCCTGCTCCGCAATCAGCAGTTCATCAGCTATCTGCTCTGCCAATCTGTTCCTGCCGTATCGCACTCCCTTTCCGCTCACAACTTCAACGTGACCGTCTTCACCTCTGAGTAAAACCCGAAGCTGTGTCGCCCGCCTTCACGGCCGATACCGCTTGCTTTTGCCCCGCCAAACGGCGGACGCAAGTCGAGAACGTACCAACAGTTGACCCACAACAGTCCCGAGTTGACCCGCACCGCCACGCGGTGACCGCGCTTCAGGTCGTTGGTCCACACCACTCCGGCCAGTCCGTACAAAATCGTTGGCAATCCGGATCGCTTCTTCCTCGGTTTTGAACGGAATGACCACCAATTCGGGACCGAACATTTCTTCCTGTGCCACCCGCATTTTGTTATTGACATCGAACAAGACGGTTGGCTCGTAGAAGTTGCTTCCGGCACTCCTTTCTGGATTGGCGTTCCTTGTTTCTTTAACGCCTTAGCTCATTCTTTTGTAATGTCGCTCCGCACGACTTCATTGGGCGTGGACGTGTTCATCACCTCTTTGTAGAAGGAGTCTTGCGTGCGCATGACGTACTTGATGCCTTTTTCATGCAGATACAGGATGAAGTCGGCCGATGGAAAGCCGCGATCAAACGGAATCAGATTGGCAATATGGGACTGTTCAAAACTCAGCAGCTTTTCAATATTCCGTTAGCTTTTCAATATTCCGTTTCGCCAAATTCCGTTCGTTGTCGTGATAGCGGCCCAACCAGGTGCTGATGGCGATTTTATTCTCAATATCAAACAGATGGGACGAAAGGGCCCGCGCCACTCGGAAGCCTTCTTTATAGGTGCTGGCAGATCCCAGGTTTGTTGGGTCTCTTCCGTTGGGGGACTTCCATGATGCTTCCGTACATGGCTAACAGACGGAACCCTTTATACGTTTCAAAATCGTCATCTTTATAAAATCCCCGGACGTCTCATCGTGTAGCCGCTCACGCTATTTGGCGGTGAATTTCTCACCGCCATTGTCGTGAGCGCTCTACCGTCAATCCGCCAGCCGAGTGAGCGCTGTGT
>NZ_AQXL01000008.1 GCF_000376225.1 Effusibacillus pohliae DSM 22757 | reverse complement strand
GATGTCGTATCCTTTATTCAAAACCCGACCTGGGAAAACGCAGCCTGGATCGCCTTTGATGTGGTTTCGACCGCGATTCCGGTTGGCAGCCTGTCACTAGCGGCGCGTGCAGCGAAAGCGGCGGGTGAGGCAGCTCATGTAGCGGAAGGCGCACGGATAGTCGGAGAGGCGGACCGAATCGCAGCCAAAGGTGCGGAAGCCGTTTCAGCAGGTGAGCATGCTGGTGATGGAGTTGCGGCTGTAGCACATGAGACACCTAAGTCGCTCTTACAAGGCCCGGCAGACACGCATGTATATTTAGGAATAAAGGACGGGAAAAGTACTTATGTAGGAATAACGAAAGATTTAAAAAAGAGATTTGACCAGCACGGGAATCGATTCGATTCTTTGCGTAAAATTACAGACACCCCTCTGACAAGAAGGCAAGCTAAGGCAATAGAACAAGTGTTGATTAACAGAAATCCTCAGTTTAGTAACAAAATTAACAGTATCAGTCCAAAAAGGCCTTGGTATAATGAAGCTGTTCAATGGGGGGAAGCTTGGCTTAAACAACGGGGATTCTAAGGGGAGGGTTGTGGTGAATGGAATTTGATTTACTTGTCAAAATGCAACCATCAAGAAAAAAACCAAATCCAGGAGACGTGTTTGTAGTTCAACCAAAAAATGGATTGTATTTTTATGGAAAAGTTATTAAAACTAATATGCCAAGCAAGGATCTTGTGATTCTTTGTAACCTAATTTATATTTACAAAAACCCGTCACAACAAGTGGTAATGCCAACTGAATTAAACCCAAGAGAACTTTTGATACCTCCACTAATTATAAATAACCAAGGGTGGATTAAAGGTTATTTTAAAACCATTGGTTCTATGCCGGTAACCAATGAAGATCTCGCGGTAAATTTCGGTTTTAAGGATTTTTTAACAAAGCAGTTTGTTGATGAGTTAGGAAATCCGTTAGGATATGAGCCGGAATTATGGACAGATTATGGATTAGGAAGTTATGGAGTTGTAGCAGACAAAATTCACAAGATTCTAAAGGAGGATCAAAACCTCTAATTGAGATACAGCCAAAAGAGCTCAAACCCTCTTGACTTTTAGATTCAAGAGGGTTTTTTCTTAAACCCCCATGCCCCTGGCGGGGCACAATATGATTATGAAAATGTCCTCCAAAGAGATTTACTTTTCGGCGTTCATAAGCGAATATGAAACCAAGCAGGACAGGAAGGTTGTGTTTTTTATGGGGGATCGACCCCGAGGCCTAAACTAGCCACAGCCGCCTTGAGCAC
>NZ_AQXL01000007.1 GCF_000376225.1 Effusibacillus pohliae DSM 22757 | reverse complement strand
GATGCGCGATGATTTTGGGGAACTGAATCCGCTGTTTGTGGGGAATTGAGCGCGATTTTTTTGGGGAGTTTTAATCCGCTATTGACACTGGTTCCAGACATAGCGATGGTGGCATATCTGATAAATCCTCGTGTGGGAGCGATTTTGTATAACCTGGTTCACAGTTACATTCTGCCCGTCGGTTTTTTGGCGGCCGGATGGCTGACTCATAGCCCTCTGCTCCTGCAGGTTGGATTGATTTGGACCACGCATATTGGATTGGATCGGATGTTGGGGTTTGGACTGAAGTACCCAACCGCATTTCGGGACACCCATCTTCAAAGGGTGTAGGTTTCTCCTTTATTGGTTGGTCATACAATTAAAAATGGTCTGCTGTTTGTTCGTCATCCTGTCGAAGGTTGGAGGGCATTCAAGATGAATGTGTTGATTATCTACGCTCACCCGAACCCGAAGAGTTTTAATGCCGCCATCTTGAAAGAAGTGGAGCGTGGGCTGCAAGAGGCCGGCCACACGTATACGGTGATCGATCTGTATAAGGACAACTTTGATCCGGTCCTGGTGTACAACGACAAAATCCGGCGCAGTGACCTTAAAAACGATCCGGCAACCGCTCATTACCGTGAGCTGGTGCGGCAAGCCGATCATCTTATCTTCATGTATCCCGTTTGGTGGTATGGTGTCCCGGCGATTCTGAAGGGTTTTTTCGATCGGGTTTTTGTTTCCGGTTTTGCCTATCGATATGACGGTATGGTGCCGAAGGGATTGCTGAAAGGAAAATCGGCATGGGTGGTCTACACGATTGACTCACCCGGATGGTATGTGAGACTGGTTCGCCGAAGCGCCGAATGGACGGTCATAAGAGATGCGGTACTCCGGTTTTGTGGCATCCGAAAGGTCAAGCGATTCATGTTTGCCGGAGTCAAGCGGAGCAGCCCAAAGCGACGCCAAAAGTGGTTGGAATATTTGTATCACCAGGTGCGTTACGGTGGTTTTACCGGCGGCGAATTCCAACGCAACGTGCGAAGAGGAAAACCGATTGATATGTGACTCATGTGGGGCGGGGCTGATTTTTTGAACGAGCGATTCCGATATCCTGTGGCGATCCACCAGGTGAGGAGAGGCCATCGGGTGTCAGATGGCCTCGATTTTCACCACTTTCTGTACTGGAACCCGGCGAATCCCATCGGCGGTTCGCAGGTGCAATTGGCGGTCTTTCAGCATTGGGA
>NZ_AQXL01000006.1 GCF_000376225.1 Effusibacillus pohliae DSM 22757 | reverse complement strand
ATTCATTGATGCTATAGGGATGTATGCTGATTTCTTTCCATAACCGAATACTTTCGATAATTCCCGTTATGGAAAGCTTTCCATAACGGGAAGACGCATTTGGCCATAGGACTAGGGATCGAAGCGATCAACAAAGGGTACAAAGTGAGCTTTGTCACCATGGATACGCTCATCCAACTGTTGAAAACGCAGGAAATCACCCGAAATGCCCAGTACAAGGTGAAGCGGATTCTCCATTCCGATTTGGTAATTTTGGACGACTTAATGTTCATGGCGATGGATCGTCAGGAGGCCAATTTATTTTTCCAGCTCATCAACAAGCTTTACGGGCAGACTTCGATCATTCTCACGTCCAACAAAGGCCCCGAGGATTGGGGAGAATTGCTCGGAGATCCTGCTATCACCACAGCGATTTTAGACCGCATTTTGCATAAAAGCGAGGTGATTCATCTCAACGGAGATAGCTACCGGCTCAAACACCGACAAACTATTTTTTGAGGTTGGGTTGTTCAATTTTATTTAACGAAAATTGTTCAAAAGTACTTGACGGTTACAGAGGTGTTCCAGAATGCCTGAGCACCATCCATTTCGGAGTCCATTAGCCGTTCCAATTGAGGGCTATATCGCAGAAAAACGGGCGACGGGCCATAAATTCGAAAAAGGAGCCCGTTTACTGAAGGGTTTCGACTCTTTTGTGTACAGTCGAAGCTTACAGGAGGCCACTTTAACAAAGGCGCTGGTCATGGAATGTGTAGCCGCTCAGGCTATTTGGCGGTGAATTTCTCACCGCCATTGTCGTGAGCGTTGTACCGCCATTCCGCCAACCGAGTGAACGCCGTACCGACAGCCATCCCAGACACGAGAAAGGCAGCCGGTTACCCGATTGCTCCCCGTTGCCGGTCCAGGTCCGTCAGTACCCGCTGGATGTGGCTGTCTTCCACCACGTCGCTGTCCTTGGCGGCCGCATCATACAGGGCCTGTAAGCAGATTTGGTTCACGACTCGGGGGATCCCACGGCTGGCAGCGTACACCAGGTGCAAGGCGCTGTCCGTAAACAGCAGCACGGTCTTTCCGGTCAGTCGAATTTGGTGCCGCACATAGTCGGCCGTCTCTTCCCGGGTCATACCGGTGAGGTGGTACGCCATCTCAATCCGCTGTGAAATGGCCTCGTACTTCTTCAACCGCAGTTTCCGGCTCAGCTCCGGTTGCCCCACCAAGATGAGCGGGAATAACGACACGGCATCCATCCTCTG
>NZ_AQXL01000005.1 GCF_000376225.1 Effusibacillus pohliae DSM 22757 | reverse complement strand
ATCTCTCCTGATGCGGTTCAATTCAGCCTGGGCAAAGCCATGGACAGAGAAACTCCAACCCAAAAAGAATTTACACAAAAATCCGGACTTGACCTTTTAGATTGACGACCACATGATGATCCCCCCTGAATTTGATGGTTCAGGGGGGATCAGTAAGAGTTTTAATTTTGGTCTTTAAAATCTTCTTACCATACCCATAACTCTCCGTTTTCGGGATCAAACATCGCCGCTTCTGGTCCTTCGTAATCTTCTTCTCGCAAAGAAATTTCTAATAGGGCGTTCTGGTCAAAAATTAACCGAATTGCTACATGCTCCAGTATTTCTGTGTTCTGTACTTCACGCCCAATTAAAGAACAGAGAGCATCACGATAACCAGGTGTTTTAATATCATACGAAGTGGCGTTCAAGGTCACGACAGGCAACGTAAATGTTGTTAAGGTTGGACCATCAAATCTAAGTTGTATATAATCTCTGACAAATTCGACGGAACTCATTTCACTCCCCACAAGTATTTGCAAAATTGGTTGCTCACCCGATAATGAAGACATGATTGACCGCCTCCCAAATTACCTTAGTGGAATATGTCCCCAAGGATCGGCTTTTCCTTGAGTAGTTCGACCGGTGAAAGGATTGACTGTTTGCCCCGTTTTATTCATATAAACCGCATATCCATTTGGATATCGATTGGTCGGATCCATAATCCTTACACCAGTAACCCTCTTATCAAAACTATGTCCTCCACTGCCACCTGTGTATGAAAAACCTTTCCCATTATTAACTGGTCCAGGTCCAGTAGCACCTTTGGGTACAGGAACAGCAGTGCCACCAGGTGAAACAACAAAATCTGTGGAATACCGCGGTTTTAGCATTGACCCGATGTTGTCTCCTGCAACAGGTTTGTCAAGAAGACGTTTACCAGTCCCCGTCGTGGCAGCAGTCGCAATACCTTCACCGGCACGGGTACCAGAAACCGCTCCTGCACCTTTTGCTGCGATTTCGTCCGCCTCTCCGACTATCCGTGCGCCTTCCGCTACATGAGCTGCCTCACCCGCCGCTTTCGCCGCACGCGCCGCTAGTGACAGGCTGCCAACCGGAATCGCGGTCGAAACCACATCAAAGGCGATCCAGGCTGCATTTTCCCAGGTCGGGTTTTGAATAAAGGATACGACATCATAAACCAGAAACGCAACATCCAG
>NZ_AQXL01000004.1 GCF_000376225.1 Effusibacillus pohliae DSM 22757 | reverse complement strand
GCCAGAAATTCCTCGTAACTTATATCCTGCTGCATCGCCTCCTGGACATGCTCTTCGATATGTTTGCGGATCATGGGCAATTTCAATTCCTTGCTGTATTCGATGACCGCCTCCTTCCATGCTTTACGCGGTGATTGGCTCATGCCATGACCTCCTTCGACTCCAGAGTATGGGTATGAAACAGTTCGTCATACAGACGCAAATGCTGTTTCGCCTGATCGGCGATCTCCTGTGTGGTCTGCGACAGCGGCATGACAGGCGGGAGCGTTTCCCGGTTTTTCGCGCACAGGACCTTAATCTTGTCCGTCGTGACGTGGCCGGGGTGAATGCTGCACAACTCATCAATCGCCCGTTCCACCTCCGAAAGCGCTGTACCGTCACGAAGATAGAGCATTAGATCTATAAAATCTTTCTCCCGCTTGGTATAATAGGCTGCGTAAATATCTTTGATTTTGCTGTTTGCCTGCTGCAGCGCCGTGCTACCGGCTAATGCGCCAGGCTTCTTTTTTAGCGTGTCGAGATAGTGCCCCAGTTCCAGGCGCCACTCGTGCTTCCCGGTCAAGCGAACATGCTCAGCCACTTTGACCTCCTGATGGAAACATTGGATTTTGGTCGAATACGTTTTCACCAGGATCATCTGCCCGACCAAATGATCCGGCACCGAATAATGGTTCTGATCCACGACCACCGTGGCATACTTGCCCACCCTTGCGTACACTGTACGGGCTGCATCGAACATGGGCGGCAGGGCCAGCAGATGAGAGCGTTCCTGCTCCAGGCATGCCGCGGCGGATCTGCCGTCGCGAGAATCCTGGGGTTTGCCGTTCTGCTTGCTACACACTTCCAGCAGATATGCATTGGCCTCCTCCAACGTTTCGAACGTATCCCGGAAAGCGAACGCTTTTCGACGAACCACTTCTACGCTGCGCTCCACGTGGCCTTTTTCGTTACCACTGCGAACATTGCAGAACCGATGGAGGAAACCGTAGTAGATCGATAATTGCAAGAGTCCCTCTGTCGGTTCCTTCTCTGTGCCCACAAAGCGTTTCACGGCCACTTTCATGTTGTCGTAGACCATGGTTTGGAATACGCCTCCGACCTCTTGAAAGAACCG
>NZ_AQXL01000003.1 GCF_000376225.1 Effusibacillus pohliae DSM 22757 | reverse complement strand
ATTTGTTCGCACTCCTGTTTTGGGGGTGAAACAATAAATGGCCCTAGTCAAGAGACTAGAGCCTGTAAGGAAATTTTAATTCCGAGAGTCTTATCGGATTTAACCGGGGGGGAAGTACCTTATCCTTAGATGGCACTCTATAAATGTATATGAGATTACAAAGTATTACTAAGTTTTTACTTGGCATATCAGTTTTTATTACTTTTCCATAAAAATATAAATTTGGTTTTGGTTGAATAACAAATACGTCTCCTGACTTTGGCTTCTTTCTGGATGGTTGCATCTTTATTAACAAATCAAAAGACAAATTCTCACATCCTTACATTAAAATCCACGATGCTTAAACCAAGTTTCTCCCCACTGTACGGCTTCATTATACCACGGTCTTTTCGGGCTAATGCTATTAATCTTGTTTTCAAAGTGCTGATTTCTAATGATTAAAGCCTGTTCGATTGCTCTAGCTTGTCTTCTAGTAAGCGGCTCATTAGTAACTGTGCGCAACTCCTCAAATCGTTTACCGTGATCCTTAAACCGCTTTTCTAGGTTTCTCGATATGCCTACATAACTAGCTTTCCCGTCTTTTATTCCTATATATACATGCATGTCTGCCGGGCCTTGTAGGAGAGACTTGGGTGTCTCATGAGCTACAGCCGCAACTCCATCACCAGCATGCGCACCTGCTGAAACGGCTTCCGCCCCTTTGGCTGCGATTCGATCCGCTTCTCCGACTATCCGTGCGCCTTCCGCTACATGGGCTGCCTCACCCGCCGCTTTCGCCGCACGCGCCGCAAACACTTGCCTATATTCGGGAAAGAAGCGATCCAGCCAATTGTGGATTCTTCCTTTCACGCGATTCAAATCCCCGCACAGACGGTCTCGCTGGTTCATCAGCACACGCAGGTCGGCATAAACGCCTTCCGGCAACTGCGGCTGTGTATAGCGACCGTCGATGACGAGCTTGGCGACGACTTTCGTATCTTTGATGTCGTTCTTGGTCGGCGAGTTGTCGTCCAGTTCCTTGCTTTTCTTGACGTGGTGCGGGTTGACAAGCACCACCTCGATTCCACGCTGCTTCAGGAAATGAAATAGCGGGAACCAGTAGTGGCCG
>NZ_AQXL01000002.1 GCF_000376225.1 Effusibacillus pohliae DSM 22757 | reverse complement strand
CGCTAAAATATAATCATCAGATTTCAACAAATAAAACTCAACAACATTTACCTCATGCTTCCTTTTTCCTATCATGATGTTTGGAAATTTAGCATTTGGAGTGAGGAAAGCATGAGGTATGCGGAAAGATGGCAAATGTATTTATCTATTTGTTATTATGAGGCTTTCTCGCATCCCATTTTCAACTAGTTTGTTGTATTTGTGATCTGTTCAGCAGACCCTCAGTAGAGATTTCCATAGTATGATGCAAAATTATCCTTTATATAGAAGGTTATCCAAATAAGGGTACCATTCTGTGAATGCAAACTTG
The DNA here is from genome assembly GCF_000376225.1 of Effusibacillus pohliae DSM 22757. Lineage (NCBI taxonomy): Bacteria > Bacillati > Bacillota > Bacilli > Caryophanales > Alicyclobacillaceae > Effusibacillus > Effusibacillus pohliae. Next base: position 796 of record NZ_AQXL01000002.1, on the reverse strand, counting down.
GCTTTAACCGCATCTTCAATTACAACGGGTGAATATGATTTTTTGCTGCTTAAATTTTTTATTTCATATTCAGATGCAGGTCGAAGTGTCCTTCCTTTATAGTCGATAACCATGTATCCGTCCAAAGTTTCAACCAGAAATTCAGGAAAACGAATATCCTTAGGAATCGAAAAATTACCAATAATCTCCCAATCTCCGTCTTCAATTTTTACGTCAACGGATTCAACCAGAAATACAATTGGTCTGTTTGTAATCTGATCTAAAGGAGGATGTTTTTCTGCTAGAATATCAAAAATTGCATACCAATTATCGGAAACAATTTGTCCATAACTATAACGCTTTTCGTCTACTGGAATAGCAAAAATATCTCCCACATGTGTTTGTATCTTTTTCCTTTTCGACATTACAACATACACCACTTTCCAGCCTTTAGTTTTGGACCTGTACATAATACAACTCGTTTGCCTTACTGATTTACTGCCTAAACCCCCATGCCCCTGGCGGGGCACGATATGACCAATGAAAATCGCTGGATGTGCTATTTTCTCATCAAAGATCAGAGTGAGTGAAGACCTAATAAAGGAGTAACCGAACCACATTAGCCTCGGTCCCACTCACTCGATATTTTAAAACAATCATAAACTTATTTTGTATTATATCCCAAACTTACTCCAGTTACTTCGTCTTATCTGATTCCTTTTTGGTAGTGTCCCGTCAAGTGGTGTAATTTCACCGTTTGTGTCTACTTTGTGACGTCGCTGGCTTTGTCCCGTTGAGGGATTCTATCGACCGTCGT
>NZ_AQXL01000001.1 GCF_000376225.1 Effusibacillus pohliae DSM 22757 | reverse complement strand
CTTTGGGACTATCCTTTGTCACGACTGTCGGATCGAGTTCAATCGGGAATGCTCGATTGGGATCCTGGACCCAGTTTGGATCCACCACCACATCCAATACCGCGTTCCCGGAACCATCCGTTCTCAACTGATAAGATGCGGTTGTTGAACGATGTTTCGAATCGACCAAAAAAGGCTTTTGCAAAACAAAGAGAGGTTCCTTCTCACCGGTTTTATAGAAAAGCACCGTTCCGTCGGGCTGAGGCTGATACGTCAGGTTTTCCAGTTTCAGTTCATACGAGAACGTCGTTGGAGCCTTTGCGCTTTTTAGCACGATCGTTTCTTTCAGACCATTCGGGATGACCGCATAAGAAAGGTCGGTATCGGGGGCTGCATTCACATAATCAATCCGGTTGCCCTTGACATTACCTTTTACCGCAATCCCGAAGGTGGGACGGAAAGACAGCGCGGAACCTTTCTCGTCAATCCGAAAGAAGCCAGCATTCGCCACCGATGGAAGGCCGACTGAAAATTTGTTCGCCTTATTTTTATAGGTTCCATTCGAATCCGATGCCAAGTTTGAATCAATCGGAAGCCACTTGCCGGTTTGCGCGTCCTTATAGTGCACCGGTTCCATATACACCTTTTCGGTGAACGAACCATCCGGGTTTACATACCGTTTCGATGTGGCCGTCCGAAACTGCTCCAGCTCTTGCGGACCCTTCCGTGGTGATGTGAAAGAAACATCGTTTTTCGGTTCCTGAACTGTTTTCGGGACCGTTACCGGAGAATCCGCTTCTCCGGCCTTTGTCAGTTTTGAAAGTCCAGGAATTGGACTTAAGATAAGTAAGAGTGACAAAATCGGAATCACGACAGTTCGTAATCCGAACTTTCGCATTTTCATAAAACTCCTCCCAACAAACAAAAATAAGAAAAATTTAGAACAATCACTTGAAAAAGAGAAGATCAGGAACCAGAACCATTGATCGATATGTAGGACTGCTCACCACCTGGTCAAGTCCGGATTTTTGTGTAAATTCTTTTTGGGTTGGAGTTTCTCTGTCCATGGCTTTGCCCAGGCTGAATTGAACCGCATCAGGAGAGA